>NZ_JBFAIU010000621.1:0-2193 GCF_040654855.1 Asanoa sp. NPDC050611 | reverse complement strand
GCCCGCCTCCCCGGTGTCGTTGACGATGCGGACCCGGGTGCCGGCCACCGGTCGTCCCAGGCGGGTCAACGGTCGACCGCCGTCGGCCGGCACGGCGACACTGTGCCGTTCCAGCCCGGCCGGGTCGACGACGTCGGTCCGTAGGCCTGTCCCGGGCCGCGTCATGGTGACGGCCAGGGTCGCCTCGGCCAGGCCGTAGGCGCACACCAGCGCGCCCGGGTCGAACCCGTGCCGCGCGGCGGCGGCCAGGAACCGGGTCATCGTCGTCGGGTCGATCGGCTCGCCGCCGGACACGGCCACGCGCACCGCGCTCAGATCGAGGGTCGGCGTGGCGGCCAGCAGGCGGGCGGCGAGGCCCCACGCGAAGTTCGGCGCGGCGGTCATCGTGGCGCGGGTCGCGGCGAGTTGGTCGAGCCAGGCCAGCGGGCGCGCGGCGAACTCCGCGGTGGGCACCAGCACGAGGTCGCAGCCGCAGGCCATCATCGTGCAGAGCACACCGACCAGCCCCATGTCGTGGTAGAGCGGCAACCAGCTCACCGTGCGCCGGTGGATCCGGTCGTGGTCGGTCGCGGCCCGGATGGCATCGATGTTCGCCGCAAGGTGCGCATGCTTCACGGGTACGCCGCGCGGCGCTCGCGTCGATCCGCTCGTGTACTGCAGGATCGCGAGATCGCCGGGGTCGGGCGGGTCCGGGAGCGGGCCGGTGGCCGGGCCGGTCGCGGCCAGGTCGGCCAGGTTCGCCAGGTCGGCCACCGGCAACCGGTCCGGCGAGGCCGTGAGCACGAGGCGGGGACGCGCGTCGCCGAGGATCCGGCGCAGGTGCGCCGGGTCCGTCGCCGGCTGGGGCAGCACCGTGACGGCCGCGCCGGCCAGCCAGGTGGCCTGGATCGCGGTGACGAGGTCGACGTCCGTGTCGCCGAGCAGGGCCACCCGGTCGCCGGGCCGGACCCCGCGCGCCGCCAGCCGGCCCGCGACGAGCCGAGCCTGGCGGTGGACGTCGGTCCAGGGGACGGCGGTGCCCGCGACCTCGAGGGTGCCGCGCGTTCGCTGACCGGTGATCGCCTCCACGACGGTGCGCATGCCCATGTCGGCACCGTATGGATCCCCGACGGGCGGCCGACCCCAGCACGACCCCAGCCGGTCCCCGCACCGTCCGGCGCCGGGCCGCGCCCCCCAGCGGCTTGCCTGACCAGCGCCGACGGCACCGCCCCGGTGCACGGGACCCGGTCGGGGTGACGCAAAAGCGGCAGATGACACCGGCAGATTGGTAACCGCCGATATAGTCGGTGACCACCGACAGGATCGGGGCGGGGGCTGCGAGTGCGCCACAGACGCGGATCGGCCGGTGACCGGCTCCGGAGCCACCGGCTGCGGGCCGGCCTGACGCAGCGCGAGGTCGCCGACCGCAGCGGCATCAGCGTGCGGGCGCTGCGCGACATCGAGCGCGGCCGGGTCACCGCTCCCCGGCCGGCGGCGCTCACCCGGGTCGCCGCGACGCTCGGCCTCTCCGAGAACGAGACCGCGGCCCTGCTCGGCCAGCTCCGGGCGGCACCACCGGAGGCCGCGCCGGGCGCGGGCGTGCTCCGGGTCGGCGTGCTCGGCCCGCTCACTGTGCGCCGCGGCGGGGCCGCCGTCGAGATCAGCTCGCGGATGCAGGGCGACCTGCTGGGACTGGTCGCGGTCCAGCCCGGGGTGGTCGTCACGACCGACGAGATCGTCGACGTGCTGTGGGGCGAGCAGCCACCGCGGTCCTGCCTGCGGCTCGTCCACACGTACGTCGCACAGGTGCGGACCATCCTCGAGCCCGGCCGGCCCCGGCGGGGGCATGCCCGCACGGTGCGGCACGTCCGCTCCGGTTACCGGCTCGAGGTCGACGACGACGAGCTGGACCTGGCGACGTTCGCCCGCCTGGTCGAACGGGCGGCACAGGCCCGTGCGTCGGGCGACGTCGACAACGCGACCCGGCAGCTCGGTGACGCGCTCGACCTGTGGCGGGGTCCGGTCCTCGCGGGCGCCGGCGAGCGGCTGCGGCGCCACACGGCCACCGCCGCGGTCGAGCGGCAACGGCTGGCGGCGGCACTCACCTACGGCGACCTGGCGATCGCGGCGACGGTCGCGGCTCTGGTCGATCTCATTATCGCGGCCTCCTTGTCAACGCACGCACGTCAATCTGTCGATGGATTGGCCACCAGT
>NZ_JBFAIU010000620.1:0-2194 GCF_040654855.1 Asanoa sp. NPDC050611 | reverse complement strand
CCGCGCGGATGGCGGCGAAGGCGCACGGTCGTGGTCGGCGCGGCGGCGCTGACGCTGGCGTCCGCGGGCACCGCCGCCGCGGTCGCCCTCCCGGCCGGCCCACCGCCGCTGCCGCCACCGTCCGCGCATGCCTGCCTGGACGCCATGCCCGGCCCGACGCCGAGCGCTGACGAACCGGCCGCCGGGGCGTTCGCACTCCCGGCGGGCTGGCGCTGGCACACCGACGAGACCGGCTTCACCGTGGCGGTGCCGGTCGGCTGGTCCCGCTTCACCGCGGGCAACGCCGTGTGCTTCCGCGACCCCGCCGGCACCGCCACGATCGCGGTCGACCCGGCGGTCCGCCCGACCGCCGACCCGGCGGACCTCTGGCGCGGGCAGGAGACGGCCACCCGCACGCTGCCCGGCTACGCGCGCGTGCGGATCGGTCCGGTGCGGGCCGCCGAGGGCGGTGCCGACTGGGAGTTCACCTGGGACACCGGCCACGCGCGACGGGTCACGGTCACCACCGAGCCCGGCCGGGCGTACGCCCTGTCCTGGTTCGGCCCCGACGCCGACTGGCCCCGCGACGAGCCACGGTTCCGCCTGGTGACCAGCAGCTACCGCGGCCCGTCCTGAGACGACGGAACCCGCCGGCCGAGGGGCGGCCGACGGGTTCCGTGCTCAGGATGGATCAGGCGACGAAGCGCGTCCGGCGGCGCCGGACCAGCACGAACGCCGCGCCCGCGCCGACCAGCAGCACGCCGACGCCGGCGATCAGCGTCGCCTGCGGACCGGTGACCGGCAGGCCGCCACCGTCGCCACCGCCACTGCCGCCGTTGCCCCCGCCGGCGCCGGTGCCGTTCAGCACGATCTCGGCGCTGTCGTTGGCGGTGTTCGGGTCGCCGGCGACCTTGCCGGTGATGGTGCCGACCGCGTTCTCGACGACCCGGTCGATCTTCAGCTTGAAGGTGAACTCGTACGTGTAATCGGGGTACAGGTCCCAGACCACGCAGCCGTACTCGCGCGCACCCGGCTTGCCCCACGCGTCGTCGTCCGCCGGCCATGCGTCACCGTCGGTGTACGGGGCGCAGTCCCACGCCGCCTCGACCGCCGTGGCTCCCTCGGGGATGGTGATCCGCACGTCCGGCTTGTCGCGCGGGCCGTCGGTGATCTCCAGCGCGGCCGTGCCGACGTTCTTGACGCCCACCGTCACGCCGACGGTCGCGCCGGCGGCGCCGGACGCGGTGGCGCCGACCGCGGCCATGTCGACCTGGTTGTCACCGCCGACCGTGATCTTCACCGCGTATGAGGTGTCGTAGGGGGTGACGTCGGTCTGCGGGAGCCCGCGCCGAGCGCTGGCCACCTCTTCCAGGCGCAGCGGCTCACCCGTGCCCCGGTGGGGCTCACCCGCGTCCCCGGTCCAGGACTCTTCGACGATCTTCCAGTCGCCCTCGACCCACCAGTCCGTGTACGAGGTGAAGACGGCACCGGTGCGGGCGGTCTTGTCGATCGCGTACGGGATGTCCGCGGAGAGTCGGTAGTTCCTGCCCGGCTCGAGCGGCTGGTCGAACTCGCAGACGACGTTGCCGTACTCGTACGAGACGCAGTTCGAGAAGTCGCCGGCGTAGAGCGTCCGGTAGTCGGGCGACAGGGTCAGCACCGTGCGCTCGACGGTCGACTTGCCGACGTTGGAGACCGGGGCGTTGGCCTTGGCGATGCCGCCCGGGTCACCGGTGGCCGTCACCGTCGGCGGCTCCTCGTTCCACTCGCCGGTGAAGAGGTCGCTCGCCTCGGCGATCGTGATGTTCGACTTCGCGGTCGCCTTGGTGCCGTTGACGTCCGCGCTGAAGCTGATGCTGCCCTCGGTGCCGATTTCGGCGTCCGCCTTGGCCTGGACCACGTAGAAGAGGCCCACGCCGAACCGGTCGTCCTCGCCCAGCGGTCGCTCGCAGTGGGTCAGCGTGGCGGAATCGGCGGTGCAGAGCCAGTCGGAGCCGCTCACCTGCCAGTCGATGAACGCGTCCTCGAGGTCCGACGTGTCGACCGCGACGGAGACGGTGCCGGCCAGGTTGTCCTCGTCGTAGCGCACGAACGCCGACCCGTTGATGAAGCCGTCTGGCCGACCGCCGTGCAGCTCACGCTGACCGGCACGCTGGTCGGCCTGGCGCTGGGGCAGCTCGTGATCGGCCCGGTCGCCGACGCCTACGGCCGCCGC
>NZ_JBFAIU010000619.1:0-2195 GCF_040654855.1 Asanoa sp. NPDC050611 | reverse complement strand
GCCGTGATGGCCGCGACGTCGGCGGGCTCGAGCTCGAAGCCGAAGATGTCGGCGTTGAGCCGCTGGCGGTCGGCGTGGCTCGAGTGCGGGACCGTGGTGATGTCGCGATCGATCAGCCAGCGCAGCACCACCTGCGACGGCGCCACCCCGATCCGGTCCGCGATGCGGGTGACCGCCGGATTGGCGAGGATGCCGCTGTTGCGCTCCAGCGGGCTCCACGCCTGGATCACGGTGCCGTGCCGCGACACCTGCTCGACCACGGCCACCTGGGCGTGCGACGGCGAGACCTGGAGCTGGTCGACCGCCGGCACCACACCGCTGGCGGCGACCACGGCCTCGATGTGCTCGTCGAGGAAGTTCGACACGCCGACCGAGCGGATCAGGCCCTCCTGCTGCAGGGCGACCATCTCCACGTACGACTCGACGTAACGGCCGACCCGCGGCAGCGGCCAGTGGATCAGGTAGAGGTCGACGTAGTCGAGGCCGAGCCGCTCCAGCGAGGCGGAGAAGCCCTCGCGGACGTACGGCTTGCCCTGGTGGCGGCCGGCGAGCTTGCTGGTGACGAAGAAGTCCTCCCGGGGCAGCCCGCTCTCCCGGATCGCGGCGCCGACGGCGTCCTCGTTCTCGTAGTTGTACGCGGTGTCGATCAGCCGGTAGCCCATCTCGATCGCGGCGAGGATCGCGTCGGTGGCCGGTCGCCCACGCAGCGGCCAGGTGCCGAGACCGAGCCAGGGCATCTCGTGGCCGTCGTTGAGCGTACGGGTGGGAATGGAGATCGCTGCCATGGCTCCCAGCCTAGATCGGCAGCTCAGGCCGCACGGCGCCAGCGTCCGGGCGCGCTGCCGAGGTGTCGCTTGAACGCGGCGGCGAAGGCGAACTCGGAGCGGTAGCCGACGGCGGCGGCGACCTGGGCGAGCGGCGCGTCGCCGGACCGGAGCAGCCCCGCCGCGAGGGTCATCCGCCACCAGGTCAGATAGCTCATCGGCGGCTGACCGACCAGCCGGGCGAACCGCGCGGCGAACGGCGCCCTCGACAGACCGGCCTCCTTCGCCAGGCCGGCCACCGTCCACTGTGTCGCCGGCGACCGGTGCACGGCCTGGATCGCGGCCGCCACCGCGGGATCGCGCAACGCCGCGGTCCAGCCCCGCTCCGGCGCGGCGGTGGCGCCATGGTCCAGCCAGGCCCGCAGGATCAGCAGGAGCAACGTGTCGAGCAGCGCCGGCACGATCGCGTCGGTGCCCAGCCGCGGCCCGCGGACCTCGGCCGCCAGCAGGTCGACACAGGCCCGCAGCTGCGGATGGCGGCCGGGCAGGTGCACCACCTCGGGCAGGTCGTGCAGCAGCGGATGCGTGCGGGCCGGGTCGAGCTCGTAGGCACCGCAGAGCGTGACGGCGGACGGCTCGGGGACGTCGACGACGGACCGGACCGGGCGCGGCCCGAGCGCGTCGCACGCGGGACCTTGCGGCCGGGTCGCCGGATCGTCGGCGAGGACGTGCCCCCGCCCGTGGGGGCGGAACACCACGTCGCCGGCGGCCAGCGGCACCGGGTCCCCGTCGGGCGGGACCAGCCAGCAGGCGCCGCTGAGCACCACCTGGAAGCCAGCGGCGCCGGGCACCGGCGCGAACTCCTGCGCCCACGGCGATCGGAACCCCACCAACGCCGACACGGGCCGCCCGGTGCGCAAGGTGGCGACCACGTCGCTGAGCACGTCCACGAGGGCAGCGTATGCGGAGACGATGACGCATGAAATGGGGATGCTGTCACATGGATCGTCCGCCGCGGCCCGCTTACGGTTCAGAGTCATGAGAGCGATGCGCATGCACGGGTACGGCGGTCCGGACGTGATCGTGGCCGACGAGGTCCCGCGGCCCGTCCCGGGAGACGGCGAGGTGCTGATCCGGGTCGCGGCGACCGCGTTCAACCCGTCCGAGGTCGGGCTGCGCCGCGGACTGTTGCGGGACGTGCTGCCGGTCGCGTTCCCGTACACCCTGGGCTGGGACGTGTCCGGCACCGTCGTCACCGCCGGCGGCGGGTTCGCGGCCGGTGACCGGGTGGTGGGGCGGCTCGACACCGGCGGGGCCGCCGCCGACTACGCGATCGCGCGGCCCGACGCGCTGGTGCCGGTGCCCGCCGGCGTTCGGCTCGCGGCGGTCGCGGCGCTGCCGGTCGCCGGGCTGACCGCGGCGCAGGCGGTC
>NZ_JBFAIU010000618.1:0-2200 GCF_040654855.1 Asanoa sp. NPDC050611 | reverse complement strand
ACCTGGAGCGCGCCGCCCTCGACAAGATGATCTCGCGGCAGGTCGACGGCGTCGCGTTCGCGGTCTTCCACACCCACGCCGACGACCTGCGTCCGGTGATCGACGCGCAGATCCCCGTGGTCCGCCTCGGCGGGCGGCAGTCGCTGCCCGGCGTCGACCTCGTGCACAGCGACGACGAGGGCGGCGCCCGCGAGGCGGTCCGCTATCTGGTCCACAGTGGATACCAACGGATCGCCTTCATCTGCGGGCCGGCCGCCGAGGGCCCGGCCGCCGAGCGGGTCGCCGGCTACCGCGCGGCGCTCGACGAGGCCGGCATCGGTGCGGCGCGGAACATGGTCGTGCACACCGACTTCAGCCGGGCCGGCGGCGCGCACGGCCTGGAAAAGCTGATCCGCCAACGCAAGCGGCCCGACGCGGTGCTGTGCGCCAACGACATGATGGCGATCGGGGCGCTGGACGCCGCCCGGGAGCGCGGGCTGCGGGTGCCCGACGACCTCGCGGTGATGGGCTTCGACGACATCGACGCGGCCAGCCTCGTGACGCCCGGGCTGACGACGATCGCCAACCCGGCGCGCGAGATCGGGATGGCCTGCGCCCGGCTGCTGCTCGACCGGATCAACGGCGCCGAGGGCCCGGCCCGCGAGCTGGTGATACCGACCCGGCTGGTGCGCCGGCAGTCGGCCTGACCGCCGTCGATATAGAACCTCTTGACTTCCTGGCCGTTGCGAGTAGATTGCCGGTCAGTCTTAACGATTTGCTAGCCCGATAGATCCCCTTCGTCCAGCGGGAGGGCCAGACCATGATCGGAAACAGACGCATTCTCGCCACGGTGGCGGCCGCCGCCCTGGCCTTGACCGCCACCGCGTGCGGCAGCGACGACGACGGCACCGAGGCCGGCGGCTCGCTGACGATGTGGACGTTCAAGCGCACCCACGTCGACGCCCTGCAGCAGGCCGCCGCGGCCTTCAAGGCCAAGACCGGCATCGACGTCAGGATCGAGGCGTTCACACCCGACGACGTCTTCACCGCGAAGATCCAGAGCGCGGCGCAGACCAAGGACCTGCCGGACGTGCTCGAGCTGCACTCCGGCGGCGAGGACATGCGGGTCGGCGGCGGCGGGCTGCTCACCGACCTCAAGGGTGACTTCGACGGCAAGCTCGACCGCTTCCTGCCCAGCACCCGCGAGTCGGGCCGGGTCACCCAGCAGCGCAAGGACAGCATCGAGGAGCTGTCGAGCGCGTCCGTCGGCAGCCTCTACAGTGTCCCGTTCACGGCCGGCACCTTCGGCATCGTCTACGCCAACAAGCAGAAGCTGGAGGCGGCCGGCCTCGACCCGACCAGGCCGCCGGCCACCTGGGAGGAGTTCCTCACCTACCTCAAGGCGACCACGACTGCCGACAAGACCGCCGGCGGGCTCTCGCTCGGGCTCAAGGTGACCCAGACCGGGTTCAACTGGATCTACGAGCAGCTCGCGTTCGCGTACCTCGGCCAGCAGAAGTTCGAAGCCCTGTTCGGCAAGGGCACGACCGCCGGCTTCGGCTCGGCCGACGGCGTCCGCACGCTCGACCTCTACGCGCAGCTCAAGCCCTACTGGATCCCGGGTGTCAGCGCGCTCGGCATCGACGAGGCGGACATCGCCTTCGCGCAGGGCAAGTCGGCGTTCAACGTCGGTGGCACGTTCACGCTGGCGTTCCTCGCGCAGAACGGGATGAAGCCCGAGAACGTGCTGACGTTCCCGATCCCGCCGGCCTCCGGGGGCGCGGTGAGCGACCTGCGGCTGGCACCGCTCGCGCTGACGGGCCTGTCGGTCAGCTCGACGACCGGCAACAAGGACGCCGCGGTCCAGTGGGTCGACTTCCTCACCTCGACCGAGGGCGCCGGCATCTTCGCCAAGGCGTCGCTCGACCTGCCCGCCACCGACCTCGGCACACAGGCCGAGTCGCTGATCGGCAAGGACCTGGCCGCGCTGCAGCAGTTCTTCACCGGCCCGGCGGAGAGCACCTACGACGCCGCCAACCGCGGTTTCCGCCCGCCGGACTACGACGAGGTGGAGATGGGCAACCCGCTGCTGAAGCTGTCGCCGCTGGGCGAGGCTGACGCGGCCGGCACCGGCAAGACGCTCGACACCGTCATCAAGGCGATGTGGGACGCGAAGTAAGTGCCGGCCACCGAGACGACAACCCTGGCGGCGCGGCTGGTC
>NZ_JBFAIU010000617.1:0-2212 GCF_040654855.1 Asanoa sp. NPDC050611 | reverse complement strand
GGCCGGGTGCCCTCCGGGAGCTGCCCGAGGGTGGTCGCCCAGTCGCGCAGCTGCCCCAGCTCCAGCGGCACGGGCTGTGGCCGGTCCGGGACCCACGCCTGGGCGCCATGCGGGTTGCCCGGCACGAACTCGAGGTAGGTCGCGGTGGCCACGGCCGCGTCCACCGGCGACAGGTCCGGCACGCCGATCAAGGCGTTGACGAGCGAGCTCTTGCCGCGCTTGGTCTCGCCGACGACGACGATCGACGGCCGGGTGACCGCCCGGCGCCGGACCGACTCGATGTCGGCGGCCGCGTCGGCGTCGGCGCGCCGCAGGAACGCCAGCGATCCGTCGACGGCCTCGCCGAGCAGCGCGCCCAGGTCGCTCATGACGCCACCGTCAGCCGCTGCGACAACAGGTGAAAGCCACGGTGTACGACCAGCGCCACCCGCGACTGGGCCGGGCTCGCGCCGGCGACCGCGTACACCCGCCACCGGGCCGCCGCCGCGAGCGCCGCCTCCCGCAGCTCGTCGAGGCCGGCGGCCGGCAGGCTGAGGATCCACTGTGGATCCTGCGAGAGCGCCAGTCGGGTCAGCTCCTGCTCCATCGGCGCGGGCAGCTCGACGGCGCCGCCGCTGACCTGCTGGGCCGCCTCGAGCAGCCGCAGCCGGTGGTACTCGGGTCGCTGCAGCACCCGCTCGATCGCGTCCCGCAGCACCTCCCGGTCGGGGATCGTGTCGGCGTGCCCGGCGGCCTTCTCCAAGGTGGACAATGCCCAGCCGGCCTTGATCGCGTCGGTGCGCCACCGGAACGCGTGGTCGAGCGTGTGCCGCAGCCGCGGAAACCCGGACGCCTGGTAGAGCATCCGCACCAGGTCACCGCTGCCCAGCGTCGGGTGCGCGGCGAGTTGGGCGAGGGAGAAGCCGATCCCGTACAGGTCGAGCAGGGTCAGCAGCCGTTCCCGGTGCTCGCGCGGCACGGGCGCGGGCCGGGACACGAACAGGTCCACGGAGGCCAGCAGCAGCGTCCGCTCGGCGACCGGCAGCGCGGAGAGCACCCGCAGCGCCTCGCAGTCGGCGGCGGTCAGGCGGCCGGCCTCGGTCGTCTCGGCGAGCAGCCCGACGACCGGCACGACGCCGGAGACCACGCGGCGCAGTGACCGTGCCTGGTCGTTGGCCAGGTCCTCGGCGACCGGCCACGGGTCGGCGGGGCTCTCGACGAGCTTGTCGGCCTTGTTGAACAGCCCGACGGAGTTGATCGGGTTGCTGGCCAGCCGCGCCGAAACGGACCGGAACGCCTCGAGCGCGGCGACGTCGTCGGCCCGGACCGCCTGCGTGAACACGTACACGATGGCTTCGGCTCCGGAGATCGCCCCCGCGGAGTCGGCGTCGAGCCCGTCGTCGATCGGTGCGGTCGCGTCCTCGAACAGGAACCGGCGCGCACCGGCCGACACGGACGCGTTCGTCGACGACAGCCCGGGCGTGTCGACGACGGTCAGGTCACGCAGGTTGGCACTGGTCAGGGCGACATCGACAAACGCCACCTCGGCCGCGGGGACGCCCAACCGCTGCGGAATCATCCCCGTCTCGTCCAGGGGCAGGCTGACCCGGCTGCCGTCGCGGCGGACCACGTCGACCCGGTCCGCGGTCCCGTACCGGAACTGGGTGACCACCCGCGTGCACTCACCGACCTCCGTCGGCGCGACGCGGCGGCCGATCAGCGCGTTGACCAGGGTCGACTTGCCGGCCTTGAGCCGGCCGGCGATCGCCACGCGCAAAGGCTCGTCCAGCCGCTGCCGGACCCGGCGAACCTGGACGCGCGCGGCGTCCGAGGTGAGCCGCGGACTGACCTCGTCACACAGCCCGGCGACGACCTGCCGCAGCGCGACCGGGGCCGTCATGCCCGTGCCCCGCTGACGCCGATGCGCTCGATCATGCCGCGATGCTCCCGCTCAAACCGCCCGAAACGGGCATGGCGGGCCCGCTGGGGTCGTCAGGTCGCGGGCAGTCGGCGACAATGGCGATGGCCCGGCGGGGGTGCGCGGTCATTGTGGCGTGGTCCTCCTGGCTGGGTCGTTCGACCAACACTACGAATATCCTGCCGGCGGCAGGATCCCATGTTCGTGCCACCGGGGTCCGCCGCAGGCGAGGGTCGGAGGATGAGTGCCGCCGCACGCACCTGGCACCGACGTCGCCGACCGTGCCGCCGAGGACCCGGCGGGCACGGCACCGGA
>NZ_JBFAIU010000616.1:0-2217 GCF_040654855.1 Asanoa sp. NPDC050611 | reverse complement strand
GCTGGGGTGGTGTGTCGGAATCCGCGAATCGCTGGAAGCGATAACAGCACAAGTCCCGAAACCACCTGCCAGGCGACGCCGATGGTGAGGACGAGGGGGATGCTGGTGGCGGTCGCGGCGGGGCCGGCGAGGGCGAGGCCGATGGGGCCGACCGAGAACGACCCGAAGACGACGTAGGAATTGACCCGGGACATCGCTTCCGGGGGTACGCGCTGGTGGATCGCGGTCATCCAGAGCGTCCCGAAGACGGCGCTGACGATGCCCGCGACGAGGCCGCCGGCGCAGACGACCGGCAGCGGTGCCTGCGCGGCGAGGGCGGCGGACGGTGCGGCCCAGAGGATGGTGGCGGCGGTGGCGACCATGAGCGGTCGCGCGGGTTTCCAGCCGAGGACCGCGAAGCCGCCGAGGATCGCCCCCGCGCCGTAGCAGGCGGTGATCGCGCCCCAGGCGCCGGCGCCGCCGTACCAGCGGTCCGCGGAGACCGGGCCGAGCACGAGGTACGGCGCCCAGAGCAGCAGGTTGAACAGCGTGAACTGCAGCGTGATCGTCCACAGCCACGGCAGCGACGCGAACAGCCGCCAGCCGTGGCGCATCTCGCGGATCATCGACGTGCGGTCGGCCGGGTCCGGGTCGGGGACACGGAGCCAGAGCAGGGCCAGGATGCTGGGTACGTAGGTGAGCGCGTCGATCAACAGCACGGTGGCCGGGTTGGTGACGACGACCAGCAGGCCCGCGACGGCCGGGCCGGCGACGGAGGCGGACGACTGGACCAGGCCGACGAAGGTGTTGGCCTCGTGGCGGCGGTCGGCGGGCACGAGCTGCGGGACGATGCCGTCGAAGGACGGGCGGAAGACGGCTTCGCCGAGGCCGCCGAGGGCCGCGAGGATTAGCAGCAGTCCCATGTGCGGGGTGCCGATGAAGAAGAGCGCGGCGATCGCGGCCTGGGTGGCGGCGCGGAGCACGTCGGACCAGAGCATCACGAGCCGGCGCGGGAAGCGGTCGCCGAGCCAGCCGGCGAACGGCAGGACGGCGACCATGGGGACGATCCGGGCGGCGAGTACGTAGCTGAGCGTGGCGGGGGAGCCGTCGCTGTCGAGCACGGCGAAGGCGAGGGCGACGCCGGCCATCAGCGTGCCGAGGTTCGAGGTGGCGTAGCCGACGACGAAGACGCGGAAGTCGGGCAGGCGCAGCACCGCGAAGCGGGCAGCGAGGTCTGGTCGCACGTGGCCTCCTTGAGTCTCTGCGACTCAGATCCTGGAGGTGTGCGGTGTGGTGTGTCAACCGTTGGTTGAGTCCGGGTGGCTCAGGGTCTGCCTCAGGTCGGCGGCGGCGGTGGCGATGGCCGGTGGGAGCTCCGTTGTGGGTGGCAGGTCGTCCAGGGTGCTTGTGGCCAGGGCGAACAGGGGTCCTGGTGGGGCTTCGGCGGCCATTCGCAGGGTGGTTTTCGCGAGGCTGGCGCGGGTGAAGCGGGTGTCCCAGTGGTCGTCGGCCTCGATTTGGCGGAGCAGTTTTCTTGCGGCGGCGCGGATCTTGGTGATCGTTGGGCCATGTTGGTTGTCAACGGACTGCTGACGTTTTCGGCTTGCGCGAGTGGGGGCGATCTCGCGGGTGCGGCCGGTGGGGGTCAGTCGTAGGAAGCGCTGCTCGGCGGCCTGGCGGCTGGTCAGGGCCAGGGCCTTGGCGATCGTGGCCCAGCTCGCGCCGCCGGCGCGGGCCGACTCGATCAGCGCGCGTTCGGTGGTGTCGAGGCGGTCGCGGATCGGGCTCAGGAGGGTGAGGGCTTCGAGGGCGGCGGCCGGGTCGTCCGTGCGGGCGGCGGCGAGGGCGGTGCGCAGGGATTCCTCCACGTCTTCCACCCGGGTGATGGTAGCTGGCTTGTCAACGATGTGTTGACAGCTGAGTACCTTACCTGTCTTACCTGGGTCGCCTGAGGGAGTAAGGCAGGCGGGATTAGGGCGGGCGCCGGGTGTGGCGGGGGTACCTGCGCGCGGATTGTCAACGTCGACATCAGCGACTGTGGGGGAGCTTGTGATGATCAACGACCCGTACGTAACCCTGGACCTGCACCGCGCCCGCGTCGAGTCGCTCGCCGACGACGTCCGAGTCGGCCGGCTGGCCCGCGCCCTGCGTCGGCACGCGTCGTCGACGGACGCGACGTCCCGGGCCCCGGCCCGCTGGGCGTTGCGCCGCAGGTCGGCCTGAGCGCGCGAATTCTCG
>NZ_JBFAIU010000615.1:0-2220 GCF_040654855.1 Asanoa sp. NPDC050611 | reverse complement strand
GACCAGCCACGAGTGGTCGTCGGCGTCGGTGTCGTCCGCGCGCCCGGCGGCGGCCGCGGCGCGCTCGTGTGCCGCCGTCCGCCGGCCCGCCAGACCCGCGACCCGGTCGGCGGCGAGTCGCGCCCGCAGCAGCTCGGCCTCGGCCCGTTCGACCGCGGCTTGCGCTCGCCGGACAGCGCCGGCCGCGGCGGCCGCGGAGTCGTCGACGTCCTCGTCCGCCCGACCATGTTCGTCGTGGCTCTCGCGGCCGTCGAGCGCCGCGTCGTGCCGGTCAGCCAACCGTTCCCGGTCGGTCGCGAGCGCGTCGCGCTCGTCCGCCAACCGTTCCCGCTCGTCGGCCAACCGCTCCCGCTCGTCGGCGGCGGCCTCCCACAGGTCGGCGCGGTTGGTCCGGTCCTCCGACGAGGACCAGGACGGGACCTGCGGACCGCGGCGACCGTCGGTCATGCCGCCTGCCCGCGGTCGTCCAGCGGCACCGGGCAGATCAAGGTCTCCCGCAGGCCCAGTGCGTCGAAGACCAGCGCGGGAACGCCGCTGAGCCCACGGACGCACAACGTCACGTTCCGCCGCCGAGCCTTCGTGCGCGCCCGCAGGATCACGCTGACACTGCCCGCGTCGATGAAGTGGACATCAGCCAGGTCGACCAGCACCAGCGGCGCGTCGGTCCGATCGACGATCTCCACCAGGCGGCGCTCGAACTCGCCCGCAGTGTCGAGATCGAGGTCGCCGACCGGGCTGAACACCAGGGCACCGTCGACAGCCCGCTGACGCCAGTCAGGTGACGCCGACAGCGCGGACGGTTCGAAGAGTTCTCGCATTGGGAACACCAGCCATCTCCCCACGGAGCGTCGGCTGGGTCATCAACCGTAAGAGCCAAGTATCGCCTCGTTCGCCATCGGCCGCAAACGGACGAACTGCTGTTGCGCGAGTGACCAGCGGATCAGTCGTCGGCCGGCGTGGTCTCGGCCGGGATGCCCGGGCCGACCTCACCCCGCTTCAGGCCCTCTTCGTTGCGCTCGGCCTCGCTGTCGGCATGCTCCATGGCGGTGCCCGGATCCGTGGTCCTGCGTCCTTCGGCGTCCTCGAAGACCTGGCCGCTCTCGAGCGCTTCCTCGCGCCGGTGCTCAGATGGCGTTGTCACGGGATCGACGTACCCGCATTCCTGTCGGGCAAACCCGCTCGTCGATCACGTGGCGCCAGGACGCCTCCGAGTAGCGGAACGGCCGGGTGGCCCGCAGGAACCGCTGGATCGCGGGCAGGATCTGGTCCGGCGCGGTCTCGTGTGGATAGTGCCCGGCGTCGGCTATCTCGGCGGTGAAGAACGCCGGCGTCGCCGCCGCGACGGCCCGGTGGTGGCTCGGCGGGATGGTTCGGTCCGCGCTGCCCCAGGCCACCAGGACCGGCAACTGCGCCAGCAGTTTCAGGTGCTCGGCGGCGCTCACGCTCTGCCCCCGCCAGTCGATCACGGTGCGCGCGGTCCGGATGAAGGCGCGGCGTCGCCGCCCGTCGGCGAGGTCGTGCAGCGACCGCGCCACCGCCGGGACGTCCGGCCGGGGTATCAGCGCCGGCAGGACGCGCCGGGTCACGGTCGGTGGCAGCAGCGCCAACGCCGCGACCACGGTCTCCGCGGCCGGGAGCGTGACCGCCCGCAGCGCGGCTGTGAGCTGCGGTCCCAGCCCACCGCTGCTGATCAGCACGAGTCGTTGGGTCCGTTCGGGAAACTGGTACGCGAACTGCAGCGCGATGCCGCCGCCGAGGCTGTGCCCGACGATCGTCGCCGACGGCAGCCCGAGCGAGACCAGCAGGTCGCGCAGCGCCGTCGCATGGGCGCCCAGGGAGTAGTCGCCGGCGGGCGCGCCGGAGTCGCCGTGACCCGGCAGATCGGGCGCGATCACGGTGTGGGTCAGCGCGAGGGTGTCGACGAGGTGCCGCCACGTGTGGCGGTCACCGCCGAGACCGTGCACCAGCAGCAGCGGCTCGCCCCGGCCCGCGATGGTGTAGGCCAACGTGCCGTTGACCCGTTCGATGGTGATCACGTTCTCCTCGTGCCGGCGCCCCGTGGGTCGGGTCGACGGCACCGGCATTACCCGCGGGTAGGAAATCCAACCCAGGTGCGGACACGGACGGGCGGAGGCAGGCACGGAATGCGCCGCGCCGTGCACCCCCCGGGTGAGCACCTGCACGCTGCCGAACGGTGTGTAGTCGACCGCCGAGGTGTTG
>NZ_JBFAIU010000614.1:0-2222 GCF_040654855.1 Asanoa sp. NPDC050611 | reverse complement strand
CATCAACCACATCGGCGGCGCCCTCGACATCACCGCGCGCGGCACCGGCTCGCTGGTCGCCGTGGTGACTCCCCGCCTGATCGCGAGCTGCCTGGCCTTCGGCGCCCATTCGGCGGCGTACGCCGCGGTCGTGGTCGTGGGCAGCCTGCAGTTGCAGGACACGTATCGGCTCTCGGCCGCCGAGGCCGGTCTCGTGCTCGCCCCGGTGCTGGTCGGCGCCCTGGTCAGCGCCGCACTGGCCGGCAGCCTGGTCCGGCGGTTCGGATCACGCAGGGTCGTCGCGGTGGCTCTGCTGCTGGGTTCGGTCACCCTCGCCCTCGTGGCCCTCAGCGCCCGCGGCTCCCTCGCCCTGCTGGTGGTGTGCCTGGCCGCCTGGGGTCTGACCGCCGGCCCGATCTACGTCGGCCTGACCCGCGAGTGCGTCGGCGACGCCGCTCCGGAGGACCGCGGGATGGCCTCGGCCCTGTTCGAGTCGACCACCCACATCGGCGGCGCGATCTCCATCGCCGTCTACCTGACCATGATCAGCGCCGGCGCGGCCTATGCGACCACACAGCTCGTCGGCGCCGCCGTCGCGGGAGCGGCCGTTTTCACGACCCTGCTCATCATGCCTACCTACCGTGCCGACTAGTTGTCGCCGCCGGCCGTCGTGAAGAGAAGAACGCCCGCCGCGACCAGGCCTCCGGCGATGAGCGCGAGAACGACCCCGAAGGCGACCGCTCCTCCGGTCGCCACCGTTGTGGCACCTACGATCGCCGCCATGGTGGCGCCGGCGACGGCCGACCCGACGACTCGCCACCGGTGAGGGGACTCTGGCATGTGAACCTCGGCTCGCTGAAGATCAGTTCGGGCACCGTACCCGCCGCTGGTCCCGAGCTATCATCCACTGTGGAGCCATGCGCGGGAGGCCGGTAGCTTTCAACGGGCACCTGGCCCCGTTCAGGCTCGGCAGGGCGTGCCGACACGGTGTCGGCGAGACCGTGACCTGCCCGAACGCACCGCCACCGCCCGAGAAACCATGGCATCCGCTCGGCGTCACCCCGGTTCGCCTCATTTGACGACATGTGAACTCGGACTTATTGGTCACGCGCAGGTGAGCTGTAACGACGAATGTGCATACGGCGCTTAACCCCGGAAAGGTGAACCCCCGACCAGCCTTCCGAGGTGACGTATGCACGTCAGCACCAACCGCTGGGTCGTCCGGGCCGCGGCATCAGCACTGCTGCTCATGGGCAGCGCCGTCGCTGCTACGCCGGCCGCCGCCGCGGGCGCCGCAGGCTGCGCTCCCGGCTCGACCCACGCGGACGCCAAGGTTCGACCCGGCCGACCCGGCCACCAGGACCCCAACGCCCTCAACGACGCTCAGATCCGCCAACGCGAGACCGACCTGTCCGCGGCACTCACGCAACGGCGGCGGCCGGCCGGTGTGACGACGCTGGCCACGGTCACCATTCCGGTGGTCGTCCACGTCATCGCCGAGGACAGCACCCGGGCCGGCGGCTACCTGCCGGACTCCATGATCCAGCAGCAGATCGCCGTGCTCAACGACTCGTACGACGGCGGCCAGGTCGGCGGCGCCGCAACGCCGTTCACCTTCCAGCTGCAGTCGATCACCCGCAACGTGCGGCCGGAGTGGTACCCGATCGTCTACGGGACCCGCGCCGAACGCGAGATGAAGGCCGCGCTGCGGGTCGGCGGCAAGGACACCCTCAACATCTACACCGGCGAGCTCAGCGACGACCTGCTCGGCTGGGCCACCTTCCCGCAACGCAAGCTCAACAGCACCGACGGCGTCGTCATCCTCGGCGAGTCCATGCCCGGCGGCACCGCCGGCATCTACGCGCTCGGCGACACCGCCACCCACGAGGTCGGCCACTGGCTGAACCTCTACCACACCTTCCAGGGCGGCTGCAGCAAAGCCGGCGACCAGGTCGCGGACACCCCCGCCGAGGCCGACCCGGCCTTCAACTGCCCGACCGGCCGCGACACCTGCTCCGCTGCCGGCCTGGACCCGATCAACAACTTCATGGACTACACCCAGGACTCCTGCATGTACGAGTTCACGCCGGGCCAGGCGGCCCGGATGACGGACGCCTGGGCCGCGTACCGCGCACCGTAACCCCGGGACCGATCGGCACCAGTTCCTTGTAGTCCTTGCCGCCGCCGAGGTTGCTGGAGAAGACCCAGAGGCCGACCGCCCAGTCGTCGCTGAACAGGCCGAG
>NZ_JBFAIU010000613.1:0-2230 GCF_040654855.1 Asanoa sp. NPDC050611 | reverse complement strand
AAACCACCCTTCTTATATACCTATACACACCCCCCCCCTCTTTCCCCCACCACCACCCCCCACATTAAAAACAAACCCCGCGCCCCGCCCCCCCCCCCGCGGGCCGGGGCCCCCCGTCCGCCGGTGTCACTCGCAGAAGACCTGAACCTTGGCCTCCGCGTGGTCGACGTCGACCGTGACGTCGTCCAGGTGCTCGACGAGCTCCTCGATGTGCTGCGGCTTGAGCTGGGTCAGGTCGATCGGCACGCCGTTGCGGGCGAGTTCCGCGTTGACCTGGGTGAGCGCCTGCGGCGGGATCAGGCTCGTGAGCCGGACTCCGGCGCGCAGCAACTGGATCGGGACCCGGACGTTGACCCGGCTCGGCTCCCCGCCCTCGGTGGACTCCACCAGGACCCGCAGGTATTTCGCCCGGGACTTGGGCCCCGGCCCCGGCGTCGGCGCCGGTTGTTCGCGGCCGAGCGCGGTGATCAGCCGCTCGGCCTCGTCCGCCGTGATCCTGCCCTCGGCCAGCATCTCCAGGATCTGGCGGCGTTGCTCGTTCATCGTTGGTCCTCCCCCGTGCTCAGTTGACGCTTACCAGCACGGCCACCCGGCCCTGCTCGATCTCGACCCGAGTGCCGCGCATGGCCGACAGCAACTGGGCGGCGCCGCGGACCGCGCCGACCGGGTTGACCCGGAAGTAGAGACACGCGACCAGCCCGGCCAGCGCCGCGAGCAGCAGCAGCGGTGACAACAGCAGCAGCACCGGCAGGACCGGGATGTGGAGCCGCAAGCCGCGACCGTCGGGGCGGCGATGACGCACCGTCACCATGTTGGGCATCATCGGGTCGCCTCCAGCTCGGCCAGCGCGTCCTGGACGCTGATCTCGCCCCGGCGCAGCCGGTCGACGACGTCGGCGCCACTGGGCGCCGGATCGGTGTCGACGAAGTCGAGCTGCTCGGCGATCCGGTTGAGCCGCGACTTGATCGTCGGGTAGCTCACCCCGAAGATCCGCTCCATCTCCTTGATCGAGCCGTGCGACCGCACGAACGCGGCGACGAACACCTGGTCGTCGACGCTGAGCGCGGCCAGCTGCGGCGGCTCGAACTGCCCCTCGATCGCGACACCACTGCCCGCGAGCCGGACCCGCTCGACGACGAACGGCTGCCCCCGCGTCAGGTCCGTCAGCTCCTGCCAGTCCACCGGCGTCTCCCTAGCTCGATCCCCGTAGTCACAAATCAAGAGTGACTTGATTTATTTAAGATGTCAACGCACGGATCTTAATTTTCTTGATTGGATCTTCAAGGAGCGCGGCGGCCAGCAGCCCAGCGGCGACGACGGCCAGACTGAGGGTGATCAGCGCGGGGCGTAAGCCGGCGAGGGCGAGCAGCCCGGGGCCGACGACGGCGCCGGCAACCGCGGCGAGGGCGTCGCTCAGATGGAACGCGGAGGCGACGCGCCCGAGCACGGCGTCCGGCGTGGACACCTGAAGGCGGTGAGCGGTCGCGATCTGGGTGACGGCGCCGGGCACACCGCTGAGGCCGACCGCGACCAGCGCCCGCGGCACCGAGGTAGCGGTGAAGGCCACGACGAAGCAGGCGCCGACGGCGGCATAACCGAAGGCCAGCAGCGTACGCGTCGCGTGCCGCAGGATGAGCCGCCGCGCGATGGCGGCGCCGACGAGATAGCTGAGGCCGAGGGCGGCGATGAGCCAGCCGACGACGCGGCCGGACCGCCCGAGCCCGTCGACGACGAACGGGATCAGCAGGGCGGTCAGGGCCGCGTTGGCGGTCCAATAGAGACAGCTCGCCACCGCCATGCCCCGCAACACCGGCGTCCGAACCAACACCCACACCCCATCACGAACGCGGACCCGCGACGTGGGCGCGCCATTGCGAGGGCCGGGCCCACCATTGCCGGCGGTCGGCACGGCCCTAGCCGCCGTCGGCCCGGCCTTGGTCGCCGACGGCACGTCTTCGCCCGGTGTCGCCGCCGCCTTGGCAAACGTCGGCGCGGCCTCACCCGCGGCTGGCACGGCCCCGCCCGCCGACGGCACGGCCTCACCCGGCGTCGCCGCGGCCTTGGCAAACGTCGGAACGGACTCACCCGCCGCCGGCACGGCCTTGCCCTCAGCCGCCCTGGTCCTACCCGCCTTGCCGGCCTTGCCCGCCGCCGCTCCGGCCTTGCCCGCCGCCGCTCCGGCCTTGCCCGCCGCCGCTCCGGCCTTGCCCGCCGCCGCTCCGGCCTTGCC
>NZ_JBFAIU010000612.1:0-2233 GCF_040654855.1 Asanoa sp. NPDC050611 | reverse complement strand
GCCGCGCCGTACTCCGTGACGAAGTCGCCGAGGGCGGAGGCGAGCTCGGCCGGGGTCAACGGGTAGTGCGCCCCGTCCGCGGTCAGCAGCTCGCCGAACCGCTGCGCGACCGGCGCCAGCGTGTACTTCGGGTCGGGCGCGCCCTTCGGGCGGCCCAGGTGCGACATCACGACCACGGCGGCGCCCGCGTCGCGCAGCGCCTCGATGGTCGGCAGGACCGCCCGGATGCGGCCGTCGTCGGCGATCACGCCGGGCTTGTCCTTCTCGAAGGGGACGTTCAGGTCGGCGCGCACCAGGACGCGCCGACCCGCGACTCCCTCCGCGAGGAGATCGTCAAGCGTCTTCATGATCGTCAGAGCGAGGTCCCGACGAGCTTGACCAGGTCCACCAGGCGGTTCGAGTAGCCCCACTCGTTGTCGTACCAGCCGACGACCTTGACCTGGTTGCCGATGACCTTGGTCAGGCCCGAGTCGAAGATGCACGACGCCGGGTCGGTGACGATGTCGCTGGAGACGATCTCGTCCTCGGTGTAGGTCAGGTAGCCGTTGAGCGCACCCGCGGCGGCTTCCTTCATCGCGTTGTTGACCTCTTCGACGGAGGTCTCGCGGCCCACGTTGACGGTGAGGTCGGTGGCCGAGCCGGTCGGGATCGGCACGCGCAGCGCGTAACCGTCGAGCTTGCCCTTGAGCTCCGGCAGCACGAGGCCGATGGCCTTGGCGGCACCGGTCGAGGTCGGCACGATGTTGAGCGCCGCCGCGCGGGCCCGGCGCAGGTCCTTGTGCGGGCCGTCCTGCAGGTTCTGGTCCTGCGTGTACGCGTGGATCGTGGTCATCAGGCCGTGCTGGATCGTGAACGTGTCGTGCAGCACCTTGGCCATCGGGGCGAGGCAGTTGGTGGTGCAGGAGGCGTTCGAGATGATCGTGTGCTTGGCCGGGTCGTACTGGCTGTCGTTGACACCCATGACGACCGTCACGTCCTCGTGCTTGGCCGGCGCGGAGATGATGACCTTCTTCGCACCGCCGTCGACGTGCGCCCGTGCCTTGGTGGCATCGGTGAACAGGCCGGTCGACTCGATCACGACGTCGGCACCCAGGTCGCCCCAGGGCAGCTTGCCCGGGTCGCGCTCGGCGAACACCTTGAACGTCTGGCTGCCGACCGAGATCTCGTCGGAGGTCGCCTTCACCTCGTAGGGCAGCCGGCCCAGGATCGAGTCGTACTTGAGCAGGTGGGCCAGGGTGGCGTTGTCGGTGAGGTCGTTGGCGCCGACCAGCTGGATGTCCGCCCCAGAGGCGAGGACGGCCCGGAAGAAGTTGCGGCCGATGCGGCCGAAACCGTTGATGCCAACCCGGATGGTCACAGGTTTCATCTCCTCGATGATGAGATAGCCGGCGGCCGCGGTTCCGTCCGCGTACGCCGGCCGGTGTTAGAACCGGTTGCCGGCCCCGTCGCCGTACCTGACGACCCTATCTGAGGCCCCTCTTGAACTGCTCGGCAGGGCGCTTCTCAGACCACCAGCATGTCGGGCGTCACAGCCGCCTCGGTGTCCGGAATGCCCAGATCGCGTGCCCGCTTGTCGGCCAGCGCCAGCAGGCGCCGGATCCGGCCCGCGATCGCGTCCTTGGTCAGCGGCGGGTCGGCCAGGGCGCCCAGCTCCTCCAGGGAGGCCTGGCGGTGGTCGAGGCGCAGCCGCCCGGCCGAGGTCAGGTGCTGCGGCGCGTCGTCGGCGAGGATCTCCAGCGCGCGGGTGACCCGGGCCGCGGCGGCCACCGCCGCGCGCGCCGAGCGGCGCAGGTTGGCGTCGTCGAAGTTGGCCAGCCGGTTGGCGGTGGCCCGGACCTCGCGGCGGACCCGGCGCTCCTCCCAGGCCAGCACGCTGCTGTGCGCGCCGATCCGGGTGAGCAGCGCGGAGATCGCGTCGCCGTCCTTGACGACGACCCGGTCGACGCCGCGGACCTCGCGGGCCTTGGCGGTGATGCCGATCCGGCGGGCCGCGCCGACCAGGGCCAGCGCCGACTCGGGGCCCGGGCAGGTGATCTCCAGGGCGCTGGAGCGGCCGGGCTCGGTCAGCGAGCCGTGCGCCATGAACGCGCCCCGCCAGGCCGCCACCGAGCAGCACACGTTGCCGGAGACCACGTGCTGGGGCAGCCCGCGGGCCAGCAGCGCGGTCGGTAGGTACGGCAGTGCCCAGGCGAGCGCGAACAGGCTCGGGCCGGCGGCGCCGCTGAGCGCGACC
>NZ_JBFAIU010000611.1:0-2236 GCF_040654855.1 Asanoa sp. NPDC050611 | reverse complement strand
GTCGCGAGCGAGACGGTCAGGACCCGGTCCTTGTACGTGGCGTTCAGCGGCCGGTTCTTCTTGCCAGGGTCGACGGTCTTCGCCTGTACGCCGTTCATCTTCTGGTCGCCGAACTTGACCGACTCGACGACGATGGCGGCGTTCGCGGTGTCACCGAGGTACGCGGTGGCGGTGCGGCGGTAGCCCTGCGTCTTGTTCGGCAGGTCGATGACGTCGACGAGCGCCGGGTACTGCCGCTTGAGCCGCTTGATCCGCGCCTGGATGTCGGTCGGCGTCATGTAGGCGGAGATGAAGTCCTTCTGGTAGCCGGCCGGCAGCGGCGGCGGGGTCGCGCCCGGCCAGGCGCTCGGCGTGATGGCGCGGGTGGCGCCGCCGAGGCTGGAGGTGGCCTTGACGGTCACCGGCTGCGCGGGCACGGGCTGGGGGAGGGCGACGTGGTACTGGTACTCGCCCGAGTCCTCGAACCGGGAGAGGGGGAAGGAGCCGGTGCGGCCGTCCGCGGTCGTCCACGTCACCGTGATCTCGACGTCCGGGTCGTCGGTCGCCGTGGTGGCGACCTGCACCGCGAGGAAACTCTGGCCCTCGGTGGTCCACCAGTACGACTGGAGGAACTGGAGGGTGTCGGTGTTGGCGACCAGGGCGCGGGCGGTGTCGCCGGCCGCGGCGCGCTTGCTGGCCGCGGCCCGGGCGGAGCCCTCGGTGGCGGTCTGGATGAGCTGGGTCGCCACGGCGCCGCGGGCGGTCAGCGCGGCCAGCTCCTGGTCGGAGACGACCAGGTCGACCTGGACCTGGCCGAGGGTCGTGCGTGGCCGGGCGGCGACGTCGGCGCCGCTGGCGACCAGGTCGCGCAGCATCGCTTCGTTGGGGAGGCGGAAGCGGACGAGGGCGGTCTCGCCGGCGGCGAGCTTGACGGCGGGGCCGGCGGCGGGCGCGGCGGTGGTGGGCGGGGCGGCGACGCCCGAACCGGACGGGGCGAGCAGCCCGACGGTCAGAACGGCTGCGGTGGCACCGGCCACCCAGATCCGTCTGGTTGACATGAAACCTCCTGCGGACATCGAAGGACGTTGGGTCCTACATCAGTCCACAGATCGAGCAATGTCAACCGTTCGAAAGATAAGCCAAGATAACTTCCGGTTGCTCGTCCCAGCGGCCGGTGAGCGCGGCGGCTGGAAGGTCACCGTCCGTAAACCGGCGGAGGATGACGATGCGTAGTGACCCGACGTGGACGACGGTGTGGTCGCCGTGGTCCTCGATCCGCCGGATCTCCTCGACCGCGGGCGGGGTGCGGCCCGGGACGCCGGTGCCGCGGGCCGTCATCGCCGGCGCCCGCCGCTCCAGGGTGCCCGCGCCGTCGACGTCGACGAACTCCTCGGCCTCGCCGGAGCCGGAGATGATCGCGCCGGCCAGGGCGGCGAGGTAGACCGGGTCGCCGGCGGCGTCGTAGACCCAGCGCTTGCCGAGCACGGAGTGCTCCGCGGTGCCGAGCAGCCAGGTGTCGCAACCGGGCAGCGGCGCGTCACGATAGGTGAGCGGAACGTGGTGGACCGGGCCGGAGCCGTAACGGACGAGCATGGTCTCGATGCCGACCGCTCCGGCGGGGTCGTCGAACCGGAACGCCGCGACCCGCTCTAGGTCGCCGGCGGCACCCTGGTGCCAGCGCCGGCCGGGCAACCAGCCGGCGATGAGTTCGAGCTTGGTGGGCGTCACAGTGGCCCGGTGCAGCGTCGCCATTGGCGGATCGTACGCCCGCCCGCTGACCTCAGGCTGTGCCGGTCAGCCCAACCGTGACGAGCAGGCCCGGGTGGTCGGTGCTGCGGGCCAGGTCGACCTGCCGCATGGTCGGCTGCGCGAGGTCCCGGGTGGCGAGGACGTGCTGCAGGGCGCCGTCGCCGAGCCAGCGGTAGCCGGCCGGGAGGCAATCGCGCAGGTCCGGACCGCTCTGGGTCCCGTAGCGCAGGTTGAGGTCGCCGGCGACGATGGTCGGCCGGTAGCCGGCGCGCCGGTGCAGGGCCGGCAGGGTGACGCCGAACAGGTGCTGGCACTGGTGCAGCGCGGCCTGCCCGTCGAACCCCGCCAGGTGGGTGGTGCACACGTCGACGGCGGCGAGCAGGCACAGCCAGGCCCGCTCCTCGGGGTCGACCGGGTCCTGCACCGGGTAGACGCCGCCGACGACCTCGTGCGCGACCGGGGGACGGCGGGCGACCAGGCCGATGCCGGTCGGCGTGCGCAGCCTGAC
>NZ_JBFAIU010000610.1:0-2241 GCF_040654855.1 Asanoa sp. NPDC050611 | reverse complement strand
AGTCTGCCCGCTGACACCGCCGCTACGCGCCCGACCGTGGCTCGTTACACAGTGGCGAGATGATCGGATTGTCTGGTCACCGGGCGGACCAACGTGGACGGAGCATCGAGGGGCCTCTCTTGATGGATCTGTGCGGCCCGACTCTACGAGGCGCCCACGGCCCGCGGTGCGTCCTTAACCCGAATCTAATGCCGACTTGAGTCCCGCCCGGCGGATGCCGTCGCCACGGCCGCAGGGACGGCAGGGGCCGTGGCGACGGACATCCCCTGGGCCGCTGGTTGACGCGCGGCGGCCGGGCTCGACACTCGGAACCTCCCGTCAGACCCGCGCTTCGACCACGAGCGGTAGCGCGAGGAAAGGCGGCGGAAATGGTGCTCGGGCATCGGGGCCTCTCGGAATTCCTGTCAAGGGCAGCCCGAACTGTAGGTACGCGGGAAAGCCGCGATCCGTTCCTTAAGTCGAAGATAAGCAGGCTTTACAGATCACTCGACTGGCATTCGGAGCGCGGCACCCGGATAACAGAAATCGCCGTCGAACTTTGTGTTATTCGCCCGGCGCGAGCACGTCGCCGCGTGGGAAGAGGGCCGCGGCGATCGCGACGACGACGGCCACCGCGAGCACGCCGATGAACACGTTGTGCACGGCGCCGACCAGCCTGGCGGGGTCGTCGTGGTTGCCGCGGAGCTTCGCGTTCGCCACCGCGCCGAACACGGCGGTGCCCAGCGAGCTGCCGACCGAACGCAGGAACAGGTTGTTGGCGGTGACCACGCCGCGGTCCCGCCAGCCGACGCTGGACTGCGACGCGATCAGCGTCGGGCTGACGGTCAGGCCCATGCCGAGGCCGATCACCAGGCTGGTCGCGCCGACCTGCCAGATCGAGCTGCCGCCGCCGAGGAGGAGCAGCAGCGCGCTGCCGGCCACGATCAGGCTCGAGCCGGCCACCGCGGTGAGCCGGAACCCGTACCGCAGGTAGAACCGGCCGGACTGGCTCGCGGCGATCGGCCAGCCGAGGGTGAGCGCGGCCAGGGCGAGGCCGGCGACCAGCGGGCCGACGCCGAGCGCCTCCTGCGCGTACGTCGGGACGTAGGAGCTCAGGCCGAGCAGGATCGCGCCGGCGCCGGCGGAGACGACGCCGCTGGCCACGAGCAGCCGGCGGCGGAAGACCCAGAGCGGCAGGACGGGCTCGGTGGTACGGCGCTCGGCCAGCAGGAACCCGGCGAGCAGCAGCGCGCCGATGCCGAGGGTGGCGATGCTGGGCGTCGAGTCCCAGGCCCAGGCCTGCCCGCCCTCGAGCACGCCGAGGATGACCAGCGTGAGGCCGGCGGTGAGCAGCACGGCGCCCCGGTAGTCGATGACGGGTCGCGCCGGCGTACGCCGTTCGTGGTAGTGCTTCATGATCATCCCGCCGGCCAGCAGGCAGAGCGGGATGTTGACGAGGAAGATCCAGCGCCACGACACGTACTCGCTGAAGACGCCGCCCAGCGTCGGACCCACCACCGACGAGATGCCCCAGACGCTGGCGACGTAGCCCTGCACCCTGGCCCGTTCCTCGACCGTGTAGAGGTCACCGACGATCGTCACGGTCATCGGCGCGATGCCGCCGGCGCCGAGGCCCTGCACCACCCGGAAGACGATCAGCATGGTCATGCTGGTGGCGACGCCGCAGAGCACCGAGCCGACGAAGAACGTGGCGATGCCGAACAGGATCACCGGCTTGCGGCCGAACAGGTCGGCGAGCTTGCCGTAGACCGGCACGGTGACCGCCTGGGCCAGCAGGTAGACCGAGAAGAGCCAGGGGAACTGGGCGAACCCGCCGATGTCGTCGACCACGGATGGCACGGCGGTCGCGATGATGGTGGAATCGATGGCGACGAGGGCCGTCGAGAGCATGACCGCGCCGAGGACGGGGCCGCGCTCGGACCGCAGGCCGACGCCGGTCGTTACAGAGGAGGTGGGGGTGGCAGGCACGTCTTCCCACCTTCCACCCGGACGGGTGACAAAACCAGGGTGTGGTCGATCACTCCGTGGATCGCGTGATTTCTTCGGATCATGCGCAGCTCGCTACTCGCCGTCGTCACGGCACTCACTGTCGGTGTAGGACCGGTGGTGGCCGTACCCCCTTCGACGCCCGTCGCGACGCATGGCGCCCTGCGCGTCTGCGGCGTCCACCTGTGCGACCGCGCCGGGCAGCCGGTCCAGCTCCGTGGCATGTCGACACACGGCATCCAGTGGTACGCGGGC
>NZ_JBFAIU010000609.1:0-2268 GCF_040654855.1 Asanoa sp. NPDC050611 | reverse complement strand
GTGCCCGCCGCGTGCAGGTCGCGCAGCAGACCGAGCACGCCCGCGCCGGCGGCCGAGTCCAGGTTGCCGGTCGGCTCGTCGGCCAGCAGCACGCCCGGCGCGCCGACAACGGCCCGGGCGATCGCCACCCGCTGCCGCTCGCCGCCCGACAGCTCGTGCGGCTCGTGGTCGAGCCGGTGGGCGAGCCCGACGCGGTCCAAGGCCTCGGCCGCCCGTTCGCGCCGCGCGGCGAGGCCGACCCCCGCGTACAACAGGCCGTCCGCGACGTTGTCGAGCGCGCTGACCCCGGGTGCCAGGTGGAAGCTCTGGAACACGAAGCCGATCCGGCGGGCCCGCAGCGCCGAGAGCTGCCGGTCGGACAGGCGCGACACGTCGTGGCCGTCGACCGCGACCCGCCCGGCGCTGGGCACGTCGAGCGTGCCGAGCAGGTGCAGCATCGTCGACTTGCCCGAGCCGGACGGGCCGACGATCGCGACCAGCTCCCGCTCGCCGATCGTCAGGCTCACCCCGCGCAGCGCCGCGACGCCGCCGGGATAGACCTTCGAGACGTCCGTCAGCTCGATCATTTCGGGATCCCCACGGTGACGCCCTCGGCGACGCCGTCGCCGGTGACCTCGACGCGGCCGTTGGCGAACAGGCCGGTCTCGACGCGGGCGTAGCGGGTGGTCGAGCCCTCGACCAGCTCGACGCCGTAGCCGCCCTCGGCCAGCGCGACCAGCGCCGCCACCGGGACGGTGAGGACGTCGGCGTGCTGCGCGGCGGTGAACGTCACCTCGACCGCGGCGACGTCGAGGCCGGCCCCGGCCGCGGCGTCGGCCAGCGTCACCTGCGCCTCGATCTTCGTCTCCGGCGCGCCGTTGGGGTCGTCGCTCGCCTCGATCACGGTGTAGACCCGGGCCACCTTGCCGTCGACGCGCTTGCCGTCCGGCAGGGCGACCGAGACCGCGGTGCCCCGCTTGGCCAGCCGCTGGTCGCCGACGTCGAGCTGCACGGTGATCACCCGGCTCGTCCCGGTGTACGCGAGCACCTCCTGCCCCGGCCCCGCGCCACCGCCGAGCTTCGCGGTCACGCTGTCGACCCGGATCGGGCCCGGCGCGAACACGACGCGGCCCAGTTCCACCCGACCGGTCTCCTCGACGCCGAGGTCCTCCTGCCAGTCCCGCACGGCGTCGGCGGTGGCCGAGGTGTACTCGTCGTCGACCGTGAAGCCGGTGTGGCCGAGGGCGCGGAGGTTCTGCTCGAGCTGCTTCACGTCGGCGCCCTCGTCACCGGAACCCAGCGCACGGTATGCCGGCACCGTGCCGAGCATCAGCACCACGGGCTTGTCGTCGACCCGATAGATCGGCTTGCCACGGGCGATCACCGATCCGGCGTACGGGAGGGAGGTGACGGTCCCACCCACGCGCCCGGTCAGCGCGGTGGTGTCGCCGTAGCCGAGGGTCCCGTCCACGGTCTGCGTGTCGTCGAGCGTCTGCTTGGTGACGGTCGCCGTCGCCGGCGGCAGGGCGGCCGCGGGCGAGCCCGCGTCCCGGTCACCGAACCCGAACCCGATCGTCGCCGCGGCCGCGGCCCCGACGGCCAGCACGGTCACCGCGCCACCGGCGATCTTGGGTCCGCGGCCCCGGCGCCGGCTCACTTCTGCTCTCCGGACCGCTCAAGCTCCGTCTCGCAGGCCTTCTGCGCCTTCTCGAAGTCCGGGTCGCCGGCGATCTTCCCGTCGATCCGGATGCCACCCTGGTTGGGGTCGGGGTCCGGGAAGCTTTCGACGCCGTTGTCCCGCATGCACTGCGCGTGCGCGAGCATCCGCTCCCGCATCTGCGGGTCGGCCTGGCCGCCGCCCGGGCCGCCGGACGGTGCGTACTCCTTGCACGCCTCCTGCGCCGCGTCCACGTCCTGGCCCGGCTTGGCGTTGATCCGCTGGCTGATCCGGCCGCCGTCGATCTCCGGGTCGGGCATGTCGACGCCGTGTTCGCGCATGCACTGGGCGAACTTCAGCGCCCGGTCCGCCACGTCCTCCTCGGCCGGGGCTCCGCTGGTGGCCGCCGCGCTCGGAGTGCCGCCGACCGAGGCGACCGCGGGGCCGTCGTCTCCACCGGATCCGCACCCGGCGGCCAGCGCCACGAGCAGGGCGAGCGGGACCACCGCGTACGCCATGGATTGCCGTCTTCTCATGACCTCTCCCGCGAACAGGCGGGCCGACTCGCTGCTTCGGTGCGCGGGTTCGCGGCGGCCGTCGCCGACCGGACGAGCCACCTCGACGTGCTGATC
>NZ_JBFAIU010000608.1:0-2269 GCF_040654855.1 Asanoa sp. NPDC050611 | reverse complement strand
GCTCCGCGGCCGGGTCGGTCAGGAACAGCCGCAGGTTCACGTCGCCGGCGTCGCCGTGCTTGTGCCCGAGGTAGGTCGACGGCGTGCCGGTGGCCGGCGCGCTCGGCGACCAACAGGCCGCGCTGTTCGGGCAGGCGTGCTTCCAGCCTGGCGAGGGCAAGTGCACCTACGGCACCGGCAGCTTCCTGCTGGTCAACACCGGCGCGACCCCGGTGGTGTCCCGGCACGGGCTGCTCACCACGGTCGGTTACCAGGTCGGCTCCGCCGCGCCGGCGTACGCCCTGGAAGGTGCCATTGCCGTGACGGGCGCGCTGGTCCAGTGGCTGCGCGACAACCTCGGCCTGATCGGCAGCGCCGACGAGATCGAGGCGCTGGCGGCGTCGGTCGACGACAACGGCGGCTGCTACATCGTGCCGGCCTTCTCCGGGCTGTTCGCGCCGCACTGGCGCGGCGACGCGCGAGGCGTGATCGCCGGGCTGACCGGCTACATCACCCGGGCCCACGTGGCCCGCGCCGCGCTGGAAGCGAGCGCCTGGCAGACCCGCGAGGTGGTGGACGCGATGGACGCCGACACGGACGTCGCGCTGCGCCGGCTGCGCGTCGACGGCGGGATGACCGTCAACAACCTGCTCATGCAGACGCTGTCGGACGTGCTCGACCTGCCCGTCGTGCGGCCGCGGGTCACCGAGACCACGTGCCTGGGCGCCGCGTACGCGGCCGGCTTGGCGGTGGGTTTCTGGCCGGACCTCGACGCGCTGCGGGCGCACTGGCAGCCCGACCGCGAATGGCAGCCGCTGGTCGACAAGTCCCGCCGCGAGCGCGAGTGGGCACAGTGGCGCAAGGCGGTCGACCGTACGCTGGACTGGGTCTGACCTACCAGGGCTCGCCGGTCAACCGCTCGTAGATGTCGATGTAGCGCGCCCGGGTCACGGCGACCACGTCGTCCGGCACGGCCGGCGGCGGCGACTTCTTGTCCCAGCCCGCTTCGGTCGCCCAGTCACGGACGAACTGCTTGTCGAACGAGAACTGCGGGCGACCCGGCGCGTAGTCGTCGGCCGGCCAGAACCGCGACGAGTCCGGGGTGAGCACCTCGTCGGCGAGCACGAGCGCGCCGTCCGGAGCCCGTCCAATCTCGATCTTGGTGTCGGCGATCAGCACGCCGCGCTCGGCGGCCAGCTCCGCGCCCCGGCGGTAGACCGCCAGCGTGATGTCCCGGATCGCCTCCGCGGTCTCCTGGCCGACCTCGGCGATCACCTGGTCGAAGGAGATCGGCTCGTCGTGCGCGCCCTTGGGTGCCTTCGTCGAGGGCGTGAAGATCGGCGACGGGAGTCGCTGCGCCTCGACCAGGCCCGGCTCGAGCGGGATGCCGGAGACGGTGCCGGTCGCGTCGTACTCCCGCTTGCCGCCGCCGGTCAGGTAGCCCCGGGCCACGCACTCGACCGGCAGCATGTCGAGCCGGCGGACCCGGATCGCCCGACCGGCGAACTCGGCCGGCACGTCGGTCGACGAGATCACGTGGTTCGGCACGATCCCTTCGAGCTGCTCGAACCACCACAGCGACAGCCGGGTCAGGATCGCGCCCTTGTCGGGGATCGGGGTCGGCAGGATGACGTCGTAGATGGACAGTCGGTCGGACGCGACCAGCACCAGCTCGTCGCCGTCGGCGTAGACGTCACGGACCTTGCCCTGGTGCACCAGTTCCACGATTTCAGTAGATCACGGGCGGTTGACACCCCGTCGGTACGGGCTGTCTAGTTGACGATCCAGTAACTTGCACCGTCAGTGAGGAGTCCGCGCGTGCGCACGTTGCCCCACCGACCGGTGGTCGCGCTGCTCGCGGCCGTCTCGTTGCTGGTCGGCGGCTGCTCGGCGGCCCGCGACGAAGGGTCGGACGGCCCGGTCACGCTCTCGGTGTTCTGGTACGGCGACCAGGGCAGGGCCGAGCGCACCGAGGCGGCGCTCAAGCTCTACTCCACCCGCCACCCGGGCGTCACGTTCAAGGTCACCTGGCAGGGTGCCGAGGGCTACTACGACCGGCTGGCCACGCAGGCCGTGGGCGGCAACGCGCCGGACCTGTTCCAGATCGACGACACCCGGCTGGCTGTTGCGGTCGAGCAGCTGGCGGACGATCTCGTCGATCTGCTTGTGCATCAGCGGCTCGCCGCCGGCGATCGCTACCTCGCCGCCTGGCAGGCCGTCCGGGGCGACGCCGGTCCGCGGGCGGCGGCCTTGCTCGAACCCGCCGGCACCCGCGCCCGGCTGCTCGCGG
>NZ_JBFAIU010000607.1:0-2286 GCF_040654855.1 Asanoa sp. NPDC050611 | reverse complement strand
CGGCAGCCGCCGCCAGTCGGTCAGCGCGTTGACGTAGTCGGCGAACGCCTCCGCGTCGCTGACGGTGCGCCGCCGCCGGTACGCCGCGGCCATGGGCTCGTACCGGCGCAGGAAGTCCTCGTGCAGCGTGCGCAGCCGGTCCAGGTCCCACCACTGCGCGACCCGCTCGGCGGCGGAGCCGAAGGCGAGGTAGTCACCCCGGAACAGCTCGACGTAGACGTCCAGCCCGTGCCGCTCCAGGGTTTCCCTGGCCTCGTCGTGGAGGTGCGCCGGCGCGATCCAGACCCCGGCCGACACCGTGCCGAAGCCCAGCCAGGCCAGCCGCGAGCGCAGCACGTGGCGCTGGTCCCGCTTGCTCTCCGGCACGCTGAACACCGCGAGCAACCAGCCGTCGGCCGGCGTCGCGCGCTGCCGGGCGAAGATGCGCCGGTCGCCCTCGCGGAGGATCTCGCGGGCGTCGTCGGACAGCTCGTAGCCGGCCACGCCGTCGAGCCGCTTCGCGTCGAGCAGGCCGCGGCGCTTGAGGCGGAAGATCGCCGAGCGGACGGCGGGCTCGTCGACGGCGCACTGCGCGAGCAGCCGGATGATCGACGCCACGCTCATCCAGCCGCCGGCCTCGCGGGCGTACAGGCCGTACACCGTGACGATCAATGCCCGGGGTTTCTGGGCGCGGCCGCCCGAATCGTCCGTCTCCACCGTCACGGGGAAACCCTATCTGATGCGTTCTCTTGACTGCCGTCATGGAATGCGAATACTTGGGGAATGACGTGGGACAATTCGACCGCGCTCAAACCCTCGGCACATGTGGACACCTTCTGCCGCGACCACCTCCCGCCGTTCGACCAGTGGCCCGAGATGGTCTTCGACCTCGACGACGTGCGCTACCCCGACCGGATCAACTGCGCCGTCGAGCTCCTCACCTCCGACCCCGACCACCTCTGCCTGCTCACCCCCGGCGGCGAGCGCTGGACCTACGCCGAGCTGGACCGCACGAGCAACCGGATCGCCGACGTGCTGACCCGCGACCACGGCCTCGTCCCCGGCAACCGGGTCCTGCTCCGCGGTCCCAACAACCCTTGGCTCGTGGCGTGCTGGTTCGCCGTGCTCAAGGCCGGCGGCGTCGTCGTCACGACGATGCCGCTGCTGCGGCCGGCCGAGCTGACCGCCGTCGCCGAGATCGCCCGGGTCGACCTCGCGCTCTGCGACCCGCGGTTCGTCGACGACCTGCGGCTGGCGCGGCTGGGCGGGGCACCGGTCCTGACCTACGGCGAGCTGACCGGCGGGGCCGACGCGTTCGCCGCCGTCGAGACCTCGGCCGACGACGTCGCGATGCTGGCCTTCACCTCCGGCACGACCGGGCAGCCGAAGGCGACCATGCACTTCCACCGCGACGTCCTGGCGATCGCCGACACGTTCTCGCGCCACCTGGTGCGGCCGCGACCCGACGACATCTTCATCGGCACGCCGCCGCTGGCGTTCACGTTCGGGCTCGGCGGCCTGCTGGTGTTCCCGCTGCGGGCGGGCGCCGCCACCCTGCTGGTCGAGAAGGCGACCCCGGACGAGCTGGCCGACCTGGTCGAGCGGCACGCGGCGACGGTCTGCTTCACGGCGCCGACCGCCTACCGGGCGATGCTGCGCGCCGGCCGGCTCGAGCGGCTGCGCAGCCTGCGCCGTGCGGTCTCCGCGGGCGAGCACCTGCCGGCGTCCACGTGGCGCGACTTCTTCGCCGCGACCGGCGTCCGGCTGATCGACGGCATCGGCTCCACGGAGCTGCTGCACGTGTTCATCTCGGCGGCCGACGACGACATCCGGCCCGGCGCCACGGGTCGCGAGGTGCCCGGCTACCGCGCGGCCGTCCTCGACGACGACGGCAACCCGGTGCCGCCCGGCACCCCGGGCCGGCTGGCGGTCAAAGGTCCCACCGGCTGCCGCTACCTCAACGACCCGCGGCAGGCGTCGTACGTCCAAAATGGATGGAACTACACCGGCGACACGTACCTGCGGGACGAGGACGGCTACTTCCACTACCTCGCGCGGCGCGACGACATGATCGTGTCGTCGGGCTACAACATCGCCGGCCCGGAGGTCGAGGAGGCGCTGGCCGGCCACCCGGCGGTCACCGAGTGCTGCGTCGTGGGCGCACCCGACCCGGAGCGGGGCCAGATCGTCAAGGCCTACGTCGTGCTGCGCGACGGCGCGGCCGGCTCGCCTCCGGTCAGGAACGTGTTGGTCAGCGCGAAGACGACCGCCTCCGCGACGTCGTCGGACGTGCCGACCCGATGGGCC
>NZ_JBFAIU010000606.1:0-2289 GCF_040654855.1 Asanoa sp. NPDC050611 | reverse complement strand
ATCTTCGTGCGCGCGGCGGCCAGGTAGTCCGGCGTCGGGCTCGGCGTCGGTGACTGGCTGGGTCGGGCCGCGGTCGGCGACGTGCTGTCGTCGTCTCGACGATGCCGGCCAGCGGCAGCCGGAGGGTCTCGAGACCGCCGGGCTCACCGATCGCGCCGGCGAGGAACTGGTAGCCCGCGTCGCGGTGGCCGACCGCGTTCGCGACCCGTGGCGGCCGGGCCAGCGCGCCGCCGAGCTGCCGCACCTCGACCACCAGGGCCCGCGACTCGACGGCCGGGCCGGCGGCGGCCAGCAGCGCGTCGGCGGCCTCCGCCGGGAAGTCGCGTAGCAGCGTCGTGGACTCGTACCCCGGCAGCGGTTTGGTCGGGTCCGCGTGGATGGCGGCGATGTCCGTGAACGGCATCTCGGCCACGGTGTCGACCAGCCGCGGCGTGCTCCGCAGGTCCGCGACGAGCTGTGCGCCCTCGGCGGCCGGGCCCAGGTAGGCGAGTCGCACGTGGACGGTGAAGCGGCCGCGCAGCGGCTCGGGCACGAAATCCAGCGGCGGCAGGCGCAGGAACGCGAACGACGCGGAGAGCGCGTCCGGCGCCACGGCGGTCAGCCGGCGGTACGCGTCCACCACCTTCTCGGCGTGCTCGGCGGCGAAGTACATCCCACCGCCGTACAGCCGCGTGACCGGCACCAGGTCGACGGTCAGCGACGTGACCACGCCGAAGTTCCCCTTGCCGCCGCGGACCGCCCAGAACAGGTCGGGCTCGTGCGCCGCGTCGACGTGCCGCACCGCGCCGTCCGCGGTGACGATCTCGAACGACCGCACGTGGTCGGCGGAGTAGCCGTAGGTGCGGCCCAGCGTCGGGCTCAGCCCGCCGCCGAGCGTGTAACCGACCACACCGACGTTCGGCGAGGAGCCGGCCAGCGGCGCGAGCCCCACCGCGGCGGCCGCCTCGACCAGGTGCTGCGCCTCGACGGCGGCGTCGATCGTCGCCGTGCGGGCCTCCGCGTCGACCCGGACGCCGGCCATCCGCCGCAGGTTCACCATGACGGCGTCGTCCGAGCCCGTCACGGCGCCGTGTCCCGTGGCGACCACCGCGACCGGGCGTCCGTGGCCGGCGGCGAAGCGCACCGCCGCCCGCACGTCGGTCGTGGATGTGGCGCCGACCACGACGGCCGGTCGCTGGGCCTCGGACAGGTTCCAGGTGGCGGTCTCCGCGCCGTAGCCGTCGTCGCCCGGCAGCAGCACCGGACCGGCCACCTCGCGTTCCAGCTCCGCCACGTCGTCTCGTTCCAGGATCTCGGTCATCTCGTCGAACCCCCGTTCGTCGACCGTGTCGCGGCAATGGTGGAGCGCATCGGTCGGGCCGCCCACACAACTCCGCGCTCGGCGGCCATCGCGATCGGCGATAGTGAGGTGATGGAACTCCGACAGCTCGAGTACTTCGTGGCCGTCGCGGAGGAGGGCACCTTCACCCAAGGCGCGCATCGGGTACGGGTCGCGCAGTCGGCCGTTTCCGCGACGATCCGGAAGTTGGAGCGGGAACTGGGCGAGCCGCTGTTCACCCGCAACACGACGACCGCGTTGACCGACGCGGGTCACGTGCTGCTGCCGGAGGCACGGGCGGTGCTCAGCGCGGCCGGCCACGCCCGCAACGCGGTGGCTCAGGTGAGCGGCGGCCTGCGCGGCACCGTGCGGATCGGCTGCCCGTCGTCGTTCGGCACGGAACAGGGCGCGGAGGAGGCGCTGCACGTCGACCTGCCGGCGATCCTGGGGCGGTTCCACGAGACCCATCCGCGCGTCGTCATCCGCCTGCGTGGCGCGCCGCGGGGTTCCGAGGGACACCTGGCCGACCTGGCCGCGGGCGGCCTTGATCTGGCGCTCGTCGGCACGATCGACCGGCCGCCGGGCATCCGCCTGCACCGGCTGGGCACGATGCGCTGGTGCCTGGTCTGCTCGCGCGCCCACCGACTGGCCGGCGCCGGGTCGGTGACGCTGGCGGAGCTCGCGCACGAGACGTTCGTGGACTTCCCGCTGGGCTGGGGCAGCCGCACGCTCGTCGACCGGGCCTTCGCCCGCGCGGGCATCGTCCGCGAGGTCGCGTTCGAGGCCTCCGACCAGGCGGGCGCGCTCGGGCTCGTCCGCAACAATCTCGGGGTCGCGTTCCTGCCGCGGCAGGGCAGCGAGAGCGACGAGACGTCGGTCGTGGAGGTGGCGGACGCGGACCTCGACCTGTGGGTGGGCCTGGCCACACCGGGCGACCGGCCACCGTCCCCGGCGACCGCGGCACTCATCGA
>NZ_JBFAIU010000605.1:0-2291 GCF_040654855.1 Asanoa sp. NPDC050611 | reverse complement strand
GCCCGTCGGTGTTCCGGACCGTCCAGATCTCGGTGGTGCCCTTCTCGACGACCGCGTCGATCCGGTCGAGGAGCCGCCTCCCCACGCACGCCGGCCGCCGCCAGCAGGTCGCGCAGCACCACGCCGGCAGTGTCCGTGTGGATCGCGGCCGGCGCGGTGCCCGCGTCGATCAGGGAACGGATCCGCCGCGCCCGGTGCGGCGGCGCGAAGTCGATGCCCAGCCCGGCCACCGCCGCCCGGCGGTCGTTGGCGTGCACCGCCACCCCGTCCACCGCGGCCGCGGGCAGCTCGGCGAACCCGCGCCAGGCGTAGCGGCCGTCCCACGCCGGCACGGGCTCCCGCAGGCACCGCTCGTCGCGCACCGGCACGAGCCCCGCGACCAACTCCCGCACGTCACCGGCCCGGTCCGCCACCAGCACGCTGTTGACCGGCTCGACCCAGGACCGCAGCGCCGCCACCACGTCGCCGGTGTTCCGGGCCCGCAGCAGCGGCAGCAGCGCGTCGAAGCCGAGGGCGGCCGTGGCGCGGCTGGGCGTACGCAGGCTGATCGCCTCGCCCGTGCGCCGGTCGACGTCGATCACCGGCCCGCGCCGGGTCTCGATCACCTCGACCGGCTCGGGCGCCGCGTCCCGCACCACCACGTGCTCGATGTGGACGTCTGCCGGCTGCCAGCCGCCCGGGCCGCGCACCGCGACGCCGCCGTCGCGCCGGCGCAGCCGTTCCCGGTAGAGGTCCTGGTAGTCGGCCATCGCGTTGGTGATCCCCCACGCGACGCCGCCGGCGTGGCCGAAGTGCGGCACGCCCGGCACGCCGGGGAACGCCAGCCCGACCACGTCGAACTCCGGGCACGCCAGGCCGATCTGCTGGTAGACGCCGGGCAGCTCGAGCAGCCGGTGCGGGTCGCCGGCGATCACCCCGTCGGCCGCCCAGGCGTTGCTGCCGGAGCCGGCCGGCTCGGCGGCCGTGAACAGCGCCGTGTCGCCGAGCGCCGCGACCAGGTCGGCCCGCCACAGCTTGTGCGGGAACGTGCCGAACAGCGCGTGCTGCACGAGGAACACGCCCAGCGGCGTCCAGGGCCGCCAGCGGCCCGGCCGCGTCCCGGTGGCCGCGAACTCCGGCGCGTCCGCCATCTCGAGACCCGCGTTGACGCCGTCCACATAGGCCTCGACCCAGCGCCGGGTCGCCGGGGCCAGCCGGGCGAAGCACCGCCGGGCGGTGTCGTCCAGCCGGGCCCGGCGGGCGAACCGGTCCCACGGCAGCTCCGCCGGGCCGAGCACGGCGGCCAGCCGGCCCTCCGACCGCAGCCGCTCCACCTCGACCTGCCACGCCCGGTCCGTCGCGGTGACCTCGCCCTGCAGGTAGGCGAGTCGGTCCGCGTCGGCCGCCCACAGGTGCGGGATGCCCCAGTCGTCGCGGCGTACCTTCATCGAGGCGCGATCGGGTTGGCCAGCGTGCCCGCGAAGATGAGCGAGCCGGCCTGGTCCGTGAGGTCGACCATCTGCAGCGTGTTGCGCAGCTGCAGGCGGTTGAGGCACGAGTGCCTGAACTCCGGCCGGGCCAGCGCGAGCCGCCCGCGCAGGTCCGGGTGGTCCGCGGCGTGGGCCTCGACGCACTCGGCGACCAGGGCCCAGAACCGGTCCCACGGCAGCACGCCGTCGCCGTCGAGGATCCCGGCGAGGTGCCGCAGGAAGCCGTCGAAGACGTCGGTGTGCAGCGCGAGCGCCTTGATGTCGTCGGACACGTCGATCCGGATGCGCTCGATCGCCGGCGGCAGCGGCCGGTCGACGCTCATCACCGCGACCTCCTCGCCGATGTCCTTCATGAACACCCGCGCCGGCACGTGCCCGGCCAGCACCATGATCACGTTCTCGCCGTGCGGCATGAAGGCCAGGTCGTGCCGGAGGATGCAGTGCACGACCGGGCGCACGTAGGCCCGCAGGTACGCCGCGGCCCAACGCTCCGCCGGCAGCCCGGACGCGGCGATCAGCTCGGCGACCAGCGAGCGGCCCGCCCGGTCGCGGTGCAGCAGGCTGGCCATGGTCGCCAGCCGCTCGCCGGGCGCCAGCCGCGGCACCGGGCTCTCCCGCCAGAGCGCGGCGAGCATGCGCTGGTGAGCCGAGACGAAACCGCTGCGGTGGTACGCGTCGCCGGTGTAGCCGACCGACGCCAGCTCGCGCAGCACGCCGAAGCCGCACTCCCGCAGGGTCTCGTCGCGGGGGGGGTCGCCGGCCCCCCACGAGAATTTTGTGGCGGGGGGGGGGCTGGTGGGGGGGGGGGGGGGGCGGCCGGAG
>NZ_JBFAIU010000604.1:0-2303 GCF_040654855.1 Asanoa sp. NPDC050611 | reverse complement strand
AGGATGCCGCCGATGCCCAGGCGCGTCAGGAAGTCCAGCCAGGACAGGCCGCGTTCCTGGTACACGAAGGTCGGCGCCGGAAAGAAGGACGACCCGGCGAAGGTGGCCGAGCAGGGCTTCGAGGCGCTGATGAAGGGCGACGACCACGTGGTCGCCGGGTCGATGATGAACAAGGTCCAGGCGGTGGCGGGCAAGGTCGTCCCCGACACGGTGAAGGCCGAGATGCACCGCAAGATGGCCGAGCCGGGCTCCGCGGACTGACCATGGTTCGCGACAGCTCCGCCGCGCTCCTGCTCAAGGGCTACGCCTGGCTGCCGGACGCGCGCCGCCACTCGCCGGACGGCGTGGTCGAGACCCGCCTGACGGGCCGGCCCGCGTTCGGCATCAGCGGGCCGGCGGCGGCCAGGTTCTTCTACGACGAGCGGCACGTCCGCCGCGCCGGTGCCATCCCCGGGTTCGTCCAGTCCACATTGTTCGGCCACGGCGCTGTGCACACCCTCGACGGGCTGGCCCACCGGCACCGCAAGGCGATGTTCCTGGCGCTGTTCACCACCGACCGGATCGCGGACCTGGTCGGCCACACCGGCGCCGCCTGGGACGCCGCCGCCCTCGGCTGGCGCGGCCGTCCGATCTCGCTGTTCGAGTCGTCGGCGCGCGTGCTGGCCGAAGGGGTCGCCCGCTGGGTCGGGCTGCCACCCGACGACGCCATCGGGCCCGACTGCGTCGCGATGGTCGACGGGTTCGCCACGGCCGGACCGCGGCACTGGCGCGCCCGGATCGCCCGTCGACGCCAGGAGTCCCGGCTGGCCGACGGCATCGCCGAGCTGCGCTCGGTCGGTCGGCCCGCGGAGCCCAGCGGCACCGCCGTCGAGGTCGTCGCTCACCACCGGGACGACGACGGCCGCCTGCTCACGCCGCGTACCGCCGCCGTCGAACTGCTCAACGTCGTCCGGCCCACGATCGCGGTCAGCTGGTTCGTCGCGTTCTCCGCGCACGCCCTGCACCGCTGGCCCGAGCATCGCGACCGGCTGCGCGCCGGCGGGCCGGCGTTCGCTGAGGCGTTCGCGCACGAGGTACGCCGCTTCTATCCGTTCGCACCGTTCGTCGGTGGCCTCGCGCCCGACGACGTCGAGTTCGCCGGCCACCGGATCCCGCGCGGCGCCATGGTGCTGCTGGACCTCTACGGCCAGAACCACGACCCGGCATTGTGGAAGGACCCCTATTGGTTCGACCCCGACCGGTTCCTCGGCCCCGACGCGGCGCCCGACCCCTACACGCTCGTGCCGCAGGGCGGCGGTGACCCGGCGACGGGTCACCGCTGCCCGGGCGAGCCCAACACGGTGGCGTTGCTCAGTGATCTCGCGGTCCGCCTGGCCCGCCTGGAGTACGACGTGCCGCCGCAGAACCTCGACATCCCGCTCGACCGCATCCCGACCCGCCCCCGCGACGGCATGCTCGTCAGCTGTCGCTGATCGCGTCGAGCAGGGCACCGACCGGCTTGTCCGGCAGGGCACGGGCCACGTCCGCGACCGCGACGATGCCGACCAGGTCGTGCCCGTCGATGACCGGCAGCCGGCGCACCTGGTGGCTGCCCATCGTCTTGAGGATCTCCTCGGCGTCGTCGTCGGCGCCGATCGTCACGGGCTTGCCCTGGCCGAGCTCGCCGGCCTTGACCTGCTGGGGATCGCGGCCCTTGGCCAGCACCTTCACCACGATGTCGCGGTCGGTGAGCATGCCCTTGAGCCGGTTGTCGTTGCCGCAGATCGGCAGTGAGCCGACCTTCAGCTCGGCCATCTTCTGCGCCGCGGTCGCCACGGTCTCGCTCTCGCCGACACAGGTGGCATCCGGCGTCATGATCTCTCGCGCGGTGGTCATGGGGGAATCGCTCCTCTCTGTCACGTAGCGAATGGGGTACCCGGCCGGGACGGCATCAACCCTGCGCGCGTCGACGCCGCCTAGCCGCCGAGGTGTGCGTTGGCGGTAGTCGGATGGGCCGCAGCGGATCAGCGTGCCGCCTGCTGCGCCAGATAGTCCCCTGCCAGCTCGCGCAGCCGGGTCTGGTCGAAGGAGCGGCCGTGGCCCGGGTGGACGACGGAGACCTCGAGGTTCTCCAGACGCCGCATGCTCAGGCGGTACGCCGGCACCGACGAGTCCGGCAGGAAGTCGATGAGGTCGTCGTCGTAGATGACGTCGCCGGAGAACAGGGCGCCGGTGCGCTCCTCGAACAGCGCGATGCTGCCAGGGGAGTGGCCCGGCAGGGCCAGAGCCTGACCGCGGTGCTGCTGCAGCTGAAGCGGGTCGGC
>NZ_JBFAIU010000603.1:0-2331 GCF_040654855.1 Asanoa sp. NPDC050611 | reverse complement strand
ACCCGGACGCCGACCTCGACGCGGACGACCGCAAGGTGCTTCCAGAGATCGACGACACCGACGACAAGCGATGAGCCGCCTGGCTCGACGGCCAGCCCGAGCGGGCCGCGACACCCGACGTGGGCTCCGCGCCGCCGTTGGTCGACGGGTTGCGGCGGATCACCGCGCACTGGGCGGCGTACGACGGCGGGGTTGTCGATGACCCGGACCCCGCGGAGCTCGATGCGACGGACGGCGCGTCCGCCGGGTTGCCCGCGGTCCGCGAGACGCTCGCGGCGTGGTCGGGTACGGGTGGCTTCGACCGGGCGGCGGCGGCGTGGCACGACCTTGTCGTCCGCGAGGAGGTGCGCTGCCTGCTGGCCGCCGGCCTGCACGAGACCGACCCGCAGCGCGCGGTGACGGTGCTGCTGGCCGCCGAGACCCTGGCCGAGACCGCCGGCCTCGTGGTGCTGCTGGGCCGGGTCCGGCGGGCGCTGCGCCGCCACTCGGTGCGGCGGGAGACCCGCGGCCCGCGTGCCGGCTCCGACCTGACCGACCGCGAACGCGACGTGCTGCGCCTGGTCGCCCGCGGCGAGCCCAGCCGGCGGATCGCGGGCCAGCTCGGCATCTCCGCCGAGACGGTCGAGACCCACATCCGGGCCGGCATGCGCAAGCTCGGCGCCCGCACCCGCACGGCGGCCGCGGCGATGGCGTTGGAGCAGCTGAGGTGACGGGGGTGGGGTGGTGACCGACCAGGACCAGCCGCGGTACGTGCTGCCCAGCACCGGCGACGCGACCGCCGTGCTGCGCCGCCTGGCCCGCTCCGGCTGGACGACACGCGAGGGGTTCGCGCTGACCGAGCAGGCGTGGGACCTGACCGGCAACCGCCTGCTGCTGTTCGGCCGCGTACCCGACCGCGAGACCGTCCGCCTGGTCGTCCTGGCCGCGGCCCGCGGCGCGGGCGTCGTCGCGATCACCGACACCAGCGGTGACATCGGCCGTTCGCTGCTGGCGGACCTGACCCGCCTCGGCCCGGTCCACCGCGACGCCGGCGCCGACCAGGGCCCGGCCGCGTCGACGCCTGGCGAGCTGGTCCCGGAACAGCGGGCCCTGCTGGACCGCCTCGCCAACGGCGAGACCATCGCCGCGGCGGCGGCGGCCGAGTTCCTGTCGCTGCGCACGGCCAACCGCCGCATCGCCCAGGCCCGCGAGACCCTCGGCGTCCGCACGACCCGCGAGGCGGTCCTCGCCTACCTGCGCCAACGCGCGAACTGAGCGACCCGGTCGGTCAGCGAGGGCGGCGGCGGTAGCGGCGGGACAGGTCGACCGGGCGGGTCTTGTCGACGTAGTGCGGGATGTCGGGCTCGTCCGGGCGGATCTCCGCCAGGGTGGCCGTCAGGCCCTCGATGATGCGTTCGGTGGCGCGTTGCGCCGCGCCCGGGACGCCGGGGGTCAGGTCCGACAGGTCGATCGGCGCGCCGAAGTGCACCTTGATCATCGGGCGGCGGACGATCGCGCGGGCGCCGCCGCGGACGATGCCCTTGAACGACGTCGCGTAGGGGACGACCTCGTGTGAGCCCCACTGCGCCACCGGGACCACCGGGGCGCCGCTGAGGAACGCGAGGCGGGCCGCGCCGGTGCGGCCGCGCTCGGGCCACATCGTCGGGTCCAGGCCGATGCGGCCCTCCGGGTAGACCATGAGCACGCAGCCGTCCCTGATGGCGTCCGCGGCGACGTGCAGGGCGTCGCCGACCGACGCGGTGCGCCGGTCGACCCGGATGTGCCCCGAGGAGCGCATCACCCAGCCGACGAACGGGGCCCGGAACAGGCCGCCGGTCGCCATGATCCGCGGGGCGATCCGGCGGACGCCGGTCGCGGCCGTCAGCACGATCGGGTCGAACGGGCTGATGTGGTTCGCTGCCAGGATCATCGGGCCGCGCCGCAGCGCGTCGGGCACGTCGCCGCTGACCCGCAGCCGCGCCACCAGCGGCAGCAGGATCCGCGCCAGCCTCTGCAGCCCGGTCCAGACCCGCGGAGGCTGCCACGTCGTGGCGGGCACGTTCGACACGTCCATCAACGGTGATCGTCCCACAGGGGCGATCATGAAGCGTGCAGCGTGGTCCCGTCCGGTGCCGTGAGCGTCACGGCCGCGACGTCGGCGACCGGGGCACGCAGCGGGTACGCGGTGGTGCCGGTGCCGCCGGAGACCTGGCAGACGCCGGCGTCGCGGCTGCCGCCCCGGGCGTAGGTGACGACGGTGCGGTACCCGCCGTTGACGGGCGCGTCGGCGATCGCGACGAGCATCCACGACGGCCGGCCCTCGTAGAGGAACACGGTGCCGGCGCTGCGGCC
>NZ_JBFAIU010000602.1:0-2349 GCF_040654855.1 Asanoa sp. NPDC050611 | reverse complement strand
TCCGCCAGCGTCAGGAAAATCTCGATGTCCCGGAGCTCCACCCCGCGTGCACGCCCCTCTCCGTTCCGTGTCCGGCAGACCGGTTCCATGATGGACACGGTCATCTTCGAGGAGTTCAAGGGCACGGGCAACGCCGAGCTCAAGCTGGACCGGAAGATCGCCGACAAGCGGGTGTTCCCCGCGATCGACATCCACCCGTCCAGCACGCGCAAGGAGGAGATCCTGCTCGCGCCGGAGGAGCTGGCGATCACGCACAAGCTCCGCAAGGTGCTGCACTCGCTGGACTCGCAGGCGGCGATCGACCTCCTGCTGGACCGGCTCAAGCAGAGCCGCACCAACATCGAGTTCCTGCGCACGATCGCCAAGTCGACACCGGGAGAGTGACACCGGTCGCGACCGCGACAACCGGAACCGGCCCTACCTTCGCAGGTAGGGCCGGTTTCATGTTTTCGCAGGCCGGCACCTGTCTCGCACGTGCTCCAGCCGATCGCACAAGGTGTCCGATCTGCGCATGACCCCAGGTGAAACTCTCCTCACACTGCGCTCCGGACGCTGCCCCCCGACTGCGGCGGCATCACCGTGCGCAGGTGGACGTGACGACGTCATCAATCTGGGAGGCGCGATGACGACACCTGGTTACCGTGATATGCCCCCCGAGTCGTGGGATCCGGACGCCCCGGTGGACTTCGCCGAGGCCGAGGAGTTTCTGCGGATGTGCTACGGCGACAACAGCAAGCTGGGCTCGGTCGAGCCCCGGCTGGCGGTCGTCAAGGCGCAGATCGCCGCCACGGGCACCTACGTGCACACGCCGGACGAGCTCGCGTACGGTGCGCGGGTCGCCTGGCGGAACTCGAGCCGCTGCATCGGCCGGCTGTACTGGCGCAGCCTGGTGGTCCTCGACCGGCGCCGCGCGCGTACGCCCGAGGAGATCTTCGCCCTGATCGTGCGGCACCTGTGCATGGCCGGCGGCACCGCGGCGGCCAACCGTGAGCCCGGCGCCATCCGGCCGGTGATCTCGGTGTTCCCGCAGGCGCAGCCCGGCCGGCCCTACGCGCGGATCTGGAACGAGCAGCTGATCAGGTACGCCGGCTACCGCGACGTCAACGGCGGCGTGACCGGCGACCCGCGCGCGGTGCGGTTCACGGAGTCGATGCGCGACCTGGGCTGGCGCGGCAAGGGCGACGCGTTCGACGTGCTGCCGGTCGCGATCGAGACCCCGGCGCACGGCGTGCGCCTGTTCGAGCTGCCGGAGCGCGCGGTGCTGGAGGTGCCCCTGGCGCACCCCGAGTACGGCTGGTTCGCCGAGCTGGGCCTGCGCTGGCACGCGGTGCCGGCGATCTCCAACATGCGGCTGACGATCGGCGGGGTGCACTACCCGCTGGCGCCGTTCAACGGGTGGTACATGGGCACCGAGATCGGCGCGCGCAACCTGGCCGACCCGGACCGCTACAACATGGTGCCGGTGGTCGCCCGGATGCTGGGCCTGGACACCTCGAAGCCGCGCACCCTGTGGCGCGACCGCGCGCTCGTCGAGCTCAACCGGGCGGTGCTCTGGTCGTTCGAGCGGGCCGGCGTGAAGATCACCGACCACCACACCGAGTCGGACCGGTTCCTGGCCCACATCCGCAACGAGACCAAGGCGGGCCGCGAGACGCCGGCGGACTGGAGCTGGATCGTGCCGCCGATGTCGGGCGGGGCGACCGGTGTCTTCCACCGGTACTACCACGAGGCCGACCAGCGCCCGAACTTCTACCTGGACGCGGACGCCCGCGCCCTGGGCGTCCACGGCCACCGCGCCCACCTGGCGCGGACGGATCGGCCGGCCGAGGCACCGCCGGCAGGGCGACCCACGGCCCCCGCCACCGGCGCGGCGGGCACCAGCGCGGCGGGCACCAGCGCGCCGGGCACCAGCGCGCCGGGCACCGGCGCGGGGCCCGAGCCGGCCGGGGCCGGGGAGCAGCCGCGGCGGATCCCGACCCAGCCGTTCCCGCCCGCGGCCCCGTCCCGGGTGCTCCCGTCACCGACGCTGCGCCCGGCCTGCCCGGTGCGCCACTGAGCCCCTGGGTGGCGGCGGCCTGCCATGATCGGCCGATGCCGCTGCCACCCCAGGTCGACGCCGTCGTGTTCGACTGCGACGGGCTGCTCGTCGACACCGAGCCCTGCTGGACCGCCGCCGAGACCACGGTCTTCGCCGAGCATGGTTTCCCGTTCGGCCTCGAACAGAAGCAGATCGTCATCGGGCGCACCCTGGCCGCGGCAGGCGAGGCGATGGCCACCTACTTCGGCCGCCCCGGCACCGGCCCCGCCCTGGCGGCCCGGCTCCGCGACCTCGTCGCCGACGAGCTGGCG
>NZ_JBFAIU010000601.1:0-2351 GCF_040654855.1 Asanoa sp. NPDC050611 | reverse complement strand
GTGGTGGTGCGGATGGGCGAACAGCTCCGTCACCGGTGCCCGCTCGATGACGCGCCGGTCGGAGGTGTCCCCGACCGGCCGCGCCGGAGCCGTCGCCACGGGGGCGCCGGCCATGTCAGCTCCCGGTTCCGATGGCCGACGCCTTGTCCTGGATGGTCTTCGCCGTCGCGCCCGGGTCCACGTTCGACTTGCACAGCTTCTCGACCTCGAGGTCGAAGGACGCCGCGATCTGCTCCCACGTCGGGATCGCCGGCGGTGCCTTGGCGTCCTCGAGCTGCTTGCCGAAGACCGCCAGGTACGGGTCACCGGAGAGGCTGCTGTCGTCCCACGCCGACTGCACCGAGGGCAGGTCCTTGACCGCCTGGTACCACTTGACCTGCACCTCGGGCTTGCTCAGCCACTGCACGAACTTCCAGCCGGCGTCGCGGTTCTTGGCGTCCTTGAACACCGCCAGGTTGCTGCCGCCGATGAACGAGGTGGCCGACTTCTTCATCGGCATCTGGGCGATCGCGAACTTCTGGTCGAAGCCGGCGCCGCCCTTCTCCTGGAGCAGGCCGATGTGCCACGGGCCGGAGACGAACGCGCCGATCTTGCCGCTGACGAAGTCCGGCTCGAGCGCGCCCTCGGGCAGGTCGGTGCCGGACAGGCCCTCTTTGAAGAACGACTGGTAGTAGGCCAGCGCCTCGGTCATCTCGGGGGTGTCGAAGCTCAGTTTGTCGGAGGTGGCCACCTCGGCACCGTTGGACCAGGCGAACGGCATCACGGACTGCCAGCTGCCGGTCTTGCCGGGCTGGAGGTGGAAGCCCTCCCGGGCGCCCTTGGCCTTCATCGCCTTGGCCATCGCCTTGAGGTCGTCCCAGGTCTTGGGGCCCTCCGGGAAGCCGGCCGCCGCGGCCAGGTCCTTGCGGTAGAAGATGCCGCGGGTCTCGACGTACCAGGGCACGCCGAAGGAGCTGCCGTCGACGACGGTGGTATCCCAGGCGCCGGGGAAGAAGTCGTCCTTCTTGATCAGGTCCGGGGGCGTCGGGTCGAGGGCGCCGGTCTTGGCGAACTCGCCCTGCCAGGTGGTGCCGATCATGGATACGTCGGGGGTCTGCTTGGCCGCGATGGCGCTGGCGATCTTCTGGTGCGCGGCGTCCCACGGGACCGCGGTGACGTTGACCTTGGCGTCCGGGTTCTCGACCGAGAACTCCTTGGCGAACTCGCCGAGCTTCTCGCCTTCGGCGCCCATGGCCCAGACGGTGATCTCGCCGGTGGCCTTGCCTTCGGCGACCGTCTTGGCTTCCTCCTGCCCGCCGCCCGAGTCGCGACCGCAGCCGGCCAGGACGACCGAAACGGCTAACGCGGCCGCCGCCACGGCCGTGAGCCTGCTCCTTCTCATGCCGTACCTCCGAGGGGATTGGGTGTTTCCACGGGGTGTGACCCGCAGCTGCGTCGGACGACCAGCTGCGTGGGTAGGACCCGGCGCCGTGGTGCGGCGCGTTCCGGGCCCGCGGTTCGTTCGCCGATGCGGCCGTCGAGCCAGCGCGCCGCGATGGCGCCCAGCTCGCGCATCGGTTGGGAGACGGTGGTGAGGCCGGCGAACCGGGCGGCGAGCACGTCGTCCCAGCCGGTCACGGCCAGGTCGGCGGGCACGGAGCGGCCGGCGGCCTCGGCGGCCAGGTGCACACCTAGCGCGACCTCGTCGTTGGCGCAGACGACGGCGTCGGGCGGGTCGGCCATGAGCTGCGCGCCCACGCGCTCGCCGGCCTCCACGTCGTAGGCGCAGGGCCGCAGCTCCGGCCGCGGCAGCCGGTGCGCGCGCAGCGCCTTCACGAGGCCCGCGTACCGGCCGGCGACGTCGGGGGAGCCCTCGGGGTCGCCGGCGAAGACGATCCGGCGGTGGCCGTGTGCGACCAGGTGGTCGGCGAGCTCGACCGCGGTGCGCTCGTTGCGGGTGCGGATGGTGTCGATGCCGTCGACGGGTGGGCGGGCCAGCAGGACCAGCGGCACGCCGGTCGCGGCGATCGCCCGCACGGTGTCGTCGCTGACCGTGTTCAGGGTGACGGCCAGGCCGTCGACGCGGCCGGCCAGGTCGAGCACCGCGGCGTCGGCGTCGCGGCGGCCGTGGGTCGCCAGGATCAGCACGCTGCGACCCAGCTCGGAGGCGGCTTCCTCGTAGCCGAGGACGACCTCGGCGTAGTACGGACCCGTCAGGTCGGGGAAGACGATGCCGTTGGCGGCGTGCCGGCCTTCGGCCAGCGAGCGCCCCGACTGGTTGGGGGTGTAGTTGGAACGGACCTCGAGCTCCGCGTACTTGGCGTCGTCGCGCTCCTTGGACAGGATCGTGCCGAGCCAGCCGCAGAATAAGC
>NZ_JBFAIU010000600.1:0-2366 GCF_040654855.1 Asanoa sp. NPDC050611 | reverse complement strand
GCCGCGGTGCCGTGCCGGGAGTTCGGAGCTGGACACGCCGCCGCGGTGCCGTGCCGGGAGTTCGGAGCTGGACACGCTGTCGCGGTTGCGTGCCGGGAGTTCGGAGCTGGACACGCTGCCGCGGTGGCAGTTCGTTGCTCGAGCGCGGAGCTAAACGCGTTGCCGTGGCGGAGTGGCGCCGCGGTGCAGCGGGAGGCCGGAGATGGGGTGGCGGCCCTGGTCGAGGCGCTGGACGCCGGTCTTGAGCGCATTGACCACCGGACGCAGCTCGTCGAGGTCCTCCCGGCGGATGGTTACGTGCGTCTCGAGCTTGAGCGGGTCAGCGCCGGCGCAGACCGGAACCCACTTGAACCGGTTGGCGTTGCGGCCTCCGAACTCCATGCCCTCCTTGTAGGGCTGGGCGACGTCCGACGGAACCACCATGACCCGCCGGGGACCGCGGGGGCGCGCGCTCTCGGTGCGCAGGCGCATCACGCTGGTGCCGGTCTCGTAGGTCTCGGCGGCGACCCGCAACGCCGCCGGGTCGAGCCCGGCCGCGCGGATGGCGTTGTCGAGCACCCGCCGGGCGCGGATGTCATGCGGTTGCAGGAACGCCTCGCAGTCGTTCACCAGGTCGGCGAGGGCGAGGCGGTCGCCACGGAAGCCGCGGTCGACCATCGCCTCCAGCTGCGAGCTGTAGAGCTCGATGGAGCGCAGCCCCGCCTTGCTCACCGCAGGCCCGATGAGCAGGCCGAACTCCTTGCGGGCCAGGCGCTCGACCGGGTCGCGCTGGAACTGGTATTCGCCCCGGTTCGCCTGGTCCAGATATTCGACGCGGATGTTGTCGGCGCCGCCGTCCGGCCCCCGGAGCGCGTCCTGCGCGATGGCGACGAACTGCGTGTGGTGCGGCGCGCACGCCAGCGTCCACGTCGCCTGTGGTGCGGCCGTCGAGTTGACGCGCTCGTAGACCGCGATGACCTCGCGGCCGGCCGCCACGAACCGCTCGCCCGCCGGCGTCGGCATGAAGCCGCCGTCGTCCTTGCGTTGCAGGAGCGGCTCGTCTTCCTTCCGCTGGATCTTTCTGATCATGTTGCCGACGGATTGCCGCGTGTAGGAACCGCGGAGCTTGGCCAATTCGTGCGCCGCCGCCTCATAGGTGCCGGTCTCCGCGACCGCGATGAACACCCGGTAGTCCCATTCGCTGGGCCTTTCCCGGTACGTTCCGGTCACTCAACCAACCTAACGTAATTGCGTGATTACGTAAAGTGTCACATTGACGATATGCATTGCCCCGGCGACTTGTCGCGCTGATCCGACACGCCGTCACGCTGAGAAATCGCTCTCCGCGCAAACGCGGCCTGGATGACGGCGGATTTGCCTACCTCGCAGCGATTTCGCCGGGTTGGGACAAGCAACAGCTTCAACAGAAAGTGACGACCTGAATCTTGGGAAAGCACGTGTTGCGGGCGCGCACGAAACGGTGGGCATAACGGCCGCAAACGCGCTCGAACAGGTAGTAGAAATGACGGCGGCTGCTCCGCTTGCACCGGAGCAGCCACCCAACATGTCCCGACTGTCTTGGAGTCGAAACATGCTCACTCCACACCGTACGCGAGAGCACTGGCATATACCCACCCCCTTCTTCGATGCCGAGGGCAGACCGATCAGCCTCCGTCTGCCTCGGCCGACCCTCTGCTGGCTCGTCTTCGTCGTGGGCGGGATCAACGTTGCCGACGCCGTGCTCACCGCGTTCCACCTGCAGCATCACACAGCGCTGAGGACGGCGGCGCACTGCGTGTCCGTTGTGCTCGCCGCCCTGGCGGCGTGGTGGGTCGGGCGGATCGTGCAGGGCGAGCGGCTCGCCCGCGCGGTCACGGTGGTGTCGGCGCTGCCGGCGCTCTACCTGCCCGCCACGGACACGCCGCTGCTCTATATCGGAGCGGCCGCCGTGCTGACCGCGGTCGGCGAGATCGGGTTCCGCCTCCGGCCGCGGTGTCGGTGCGGGGAGGAGCGGCCGTGACGGGCCGGCACCTCGATGTCGCGGTCTTCGAGGTGCACGCCGCCCGCAACGCGATGCGCGACGCGCTGCTCGCCCTCTACGACGCGGTGCACTCGGGCGAGCCGGTCGACGCGCGCTTCCGGCGGCTCATGCACAACGAGATCGTCGGCACCCGCGAGGAGGCTGCCGTGCTGGCCGCCGTGCTCGCCGGCATGTCGAGGCGCGACCCGGTGCCGTCAGGCGGTGCGGGTCAGCGGCAGGCCGAGCTCCTCGGCGCGGATCCAGACCGGGTCCCTCAACTACGCCAACCCGGCCGTGCAGAACGCGATGCTCGACGTCCTGCGGTTCTGGCTCGACCTCGGCATCGACGGCTTCCGGCTCGACGCCG
>NZ_JBFAIU010000599.1:0-2388 GCF_040654855.1 Asanoa sp. NPDC050611 | reverse complement strand
GCTCGCGGACCTGGGGGAGACGTACCAATGTGGACAGAAACACGGCTCGGTCCGGTCGGAACAGCTCACTCGGCAGCCCGGAAGTCGTCGAGCACCCGCAGCCCGGCCCGCAACGCGCGCTCCGCCGCCGCCGGGTCGCCCTCGGCGAGATGCAGCAGACCCTGCGCGTGGTGTACGCGGGCGCGCAGCTCGGCGGTGCGGTGCCGCCCGGTGGCCAGCCCACGCACGACGGCCAGCTCGCGCCGGGCCACCGCCGGCCGGCCGAGGTCGAGCGCGGCCCGCGCGACCAGCAGCCGCGTGTCGACGGCCTCGACCAGCCAACCGGCCGCGACGAGCGCCGTCGCCACCCGCCGGCCCGCCCGGATCGCGGCCGGCCCGGCCGGCGCCGCCCGGAAGGCCAGGTAGCCGGCCAGGGCCGCCCACGCCGGTCGCTGCTGCCGCTGGGCGGCCCGCCGCGCCAGCAGCGCCTCGGCCGCGGCGGTGGTCCGGTCGCCGGCCAGCAGCGCGGCGCGGGCCAGCACCACGCGGGCCTGCACGAGGTCGATCGCGTTGCGCTGGGCCGCGTAGTGGCCGACGGCGTCGTCGGCCGCGCGGCGGGCCTCGGCCACCAGCAGCACCGACAGCAGGATCTCCGCGCGGTCGACCGGAAGCTGGTTGGGGTCCCGGCCGGAGCGCCGGTAGCGGTCGGCCGCCTCGTCGAACGCCGCGAGCGCCGCCGGCACGTCACCGCGCACCGCCGCGGCCAGCCCGCGGTTGTGGTAGATCGGCGCGGTCTTGCCCAGGTGGCCGGCCGCGTCGTAGAGCGCCTCGGCCCGGGCGAGATCGTCCTCGGCGCCCTGCCAGTCGTGCAGCCGGATCAGTGCGGTGCTGCGGTTGTTGCGGATGTCGGCCTCGAGCACCGCGTCGCCGCCGACCCGCCCGAGGTCGGCGAGAGCTTCGCCGTAGCCGTCGGCGGCAGCCGCGAACCGACCGGCCTCGAAGTGGACGAGGGCACGCTGCATCAGCAGGCGCGCATGGGGAACGCCGTGCAGCGCCGGCTCGGCCCGTGCGATCTCGCGTAGCGCCTCCGCGGAGCGGCCGGTCAGGGCCAGGAGGTAGGCGATCGAGCCGCGCGCCTCCCCGGCCCGGAACCCCAGGCCCGCCCGGTCGGCGTGGACGATCGCCGCCCGGAAGTGCGCCTCGGCGGCGGTGAGCTCGCCCGTGGCGGTGCGGGCCATCCCCAGGGCGCGCTCGGCGATCGCGATCGGCTCCGGGTCGCCACCGGCTTCGGCAGCCGCGCGCGCGGCCAGCCGGCGGGCTCGCACCGGCTCGGTGTAGGCCACGTCGACCGCCGCCAGTGCGGAGCGGACCGCCTGATCGGTCACCCGCGGGCGACCCTTCGGATCGATGTGTGTATCACGGCTCCGCGCCTCGCATCCGTATGCGGAAATGGTAGCTGGTCCATCCGATCGGCTTCGTCACCCGAAGAGGGAGCACCCGCATGACACGCAACCCTGGCGGCGTCACCTGGCCCGAGCCGGTGGACCGGGCACTGGACGCTTTCACACCGTCCACCGCGGACACCCGGGCGATCGTCGGTGTCATCGACACCGGTGTGGTCGTGATCGACGGACCGCACGAGCGGATATCACCGTGCCTCGACCGGCTGTCGCTGTTCGAGGAGAACCAGGACCAGCTGCCGCCGGACGGCGACCTGGCACTGGCCGACGGCCACGGCACCTTCGTCATCGGCCGCATCCTGCGCGAGGCCGGCGACGTCGTGGTCATGTCGCGACGGGCGGTCGACACCGAGAAGAACGGCGACGACAAGCTCGTGGCGCGGCACCTGACCTACTTCGCGGGGCTCGACCCGGTGCAGCGTCCGCAGGTGGTGAACCTGTCGTTCTACGGTGTCGAGTCCGCCGCGCCGACCGAGATCGGCGACGCCCTGCTCACACTGCTGGACGCCGCACCGGACGTGGTCGTCGTCACCAGTGCCGGCAACCGCTGGACCGACGAGCCGCCGTGGCCCGCCGCGTTCCACCGCGACCTGAAGCGCCACGGCGAGCGCGTCGTGGCCGTCGGCGCCGTCGACACCTCGATCCTGCGGCCGCTCGGCGAGTCGACGCCGCCGCGGGCGTCGTTCAGCAACACCTGGCCGCGCATCCAGCTGTGGGCACCGGGCGTCCGGGTCCTCGGCCCGCACGTCCGCTACGTGGACAACCGCTATCAGTTCTGCAGCGCGGTCTGGAGCGGCACCTCGTTCGCGGCCGCGACCGTGACCGGCCGCCTGGCCGCCGGCGTCCGGGACGGCTGGACCGCGCCGGACGTGCTGGCCGGCCTCGTCTCCGAAGGTGCGCCACCGGGACCATCCCGCTCGCCACCGCGGCGGCCGCGCCGCCGGAGGAT
>NZ_JBFAIU010000598.1:0-2408 GCF_040654855.1 Asanoa sp. NPDC050611 | reverse complement strand
ACGGGTTCGGCCGCTGGAACACCATCCCGATCATCCGCCGCACCGCGGTGACGTCGACATCCTTGTCATAGATGTTCTCGTCGTCGATCGTCAGCCTGCCCTCGACCCGCGCACCCGGCAGCACCTCGTGCATCCGGTTGATCGAACGCAGGAACGTCGACTTGCCGCAACCCGACGGGCCGATCAGCGCGGTCACCGTCTTCGGGTCAACGTGCAGGTTGATGTTGTCGATCGCCTTGAACGAACCGTAGTACGCGGTGACCCCGGTCGCTTCGACACGCTTGGCCATTTGTCAGTCCTTCAGGTTGCTAGCGAGAGATGCGGTTGCGGCGGGCGAGCAGCTTGGCCGCGATGGTCAGGACGAGCACGAGTGCCACCAGGGTGAGCGCTCCGGTCCAGGCCCGGGCCGGCGCGAAGCGCGAGGCGTCGCCGGCCTGCTGGAAGACGAACAGCGACAGCGAGCCCTGCTGCCCGGTGAAGGGGTTGAAGTTGATCGCGGCGCTGCCGCCGGCGACCAGCAGGACGGGCGCCGTCTCGCCGGCCGCGCGGGCGATCGACAGCATGATGCCGGTGACGATGCCGGGCAGGGCCGTCGGGATGACGATCCGCAGGATCGTCTTCCACTTGGGCACGCCGAGCGCGTAGGAGCCTTCCCGCAGCGGGGCCGGCACCAGGCGCAGCATCTCCTCCGTGGACCGGACGATCGTCGGCAACATCAGCACGCTCAGCGCGAGCGCGGCCGCGAAGCCGGAGAACGCCGGAGCGCCGTTGTTGAACCACGGCGACACGATCAGCACCCAGAACGCCAGCACGAACAGGCCGGCGACGATCGACGGGATGCCGGTCATGACGTCCACGAAGAACCGGATCAGGAAGGTGAACCGGCCCCGGCCGTACTCGACGATGTAGATCGCGCCGAGCACGCCCAGCGGGATCGTGATCAGGGCCGCGATGCCGACCTGCTCCAGTGTGCCGATGATCGCGTGGTACGCGCCGCCCGTCGCGTCCCGGGCGCCGATGTTGTTCATCGACGTGCCGAAGAAGTTGCCGTCGAACCGCTCCATGCCCTTGGAGACCAGCGTCCAGGTCACCGAGGCGAGTGGCAGCACGGCGAGGACGAACGCCGAGTGGATCAGCGCGCTCCAGGTGCGGTTGCGCGCGGACCGACGGCCCTCGACGGCCCGGACCGCGAAGTACACGCCGAACATGTAGAGGATGAGGCCGATGACCAGGGTGAGCACCCAGCCACCGAGGCCGGTGCCGTAGCAGAGGGCGGCGGAGACGCCGAGCGCGACGACGGCTACGCCCAGGAAGGCGACGGCCGGCAGCCGCTTGGTGCGCAACGTGGGGCTCTGGCCCGGAGCAGGCAACAACGTCGTACTCATGCGGCGGACTCCGTGAACTCGCGACGCCGGTAGATGATCGCGCGGGCGATCATGTTGACGATGAGGGTGATCGTGAACAGCACCAGGCCGGAGGCGATGAGCGCGCCGCGGCCGATCTCGCCGGCCTCACCGAAGCCGTTGGCGATGTTGGCGGCGATCGAGTTGCCGCCGTTCTCGATGACGTTGAGTGAGATCACGTTGAGGAAGCCGAGCGTCATCGCCAGCGCGATGGTCTCGCCGAGCGCGCGGCCGAGACCGAGCATGACGGAGGCGATCACGCCGGGGCGGCCGTAGGGGATCACCGCGGTGCGGATCATCTCCCACTTGGTCGCGCCGAGGGCCAGCGCCGCCTCCTCGTTGGCGGTCGGCGTCTGCATGAACACCTCGCGGGACAGCGAGGTGATGATCGGCAGCACCATGATGGCCAGCACCAGGCCGCCCAGCAGCAGCGACCGGCCGAACGGCGCCTCGCCGTCGAAGAACGGCAGCCACGCGAAGTACTTGTTGAGCCAGACCGAGAAGTCCCGCACCGGGTCGATGAAGACCATCAGACCCCACAGGCCGAACACCACACTGGGTACGGCCGCCAGCAGGTCGATCAGGAAGCCGAGGACGGTCGCGATCCGCTTGTGCGCGTAGTGCGACAGGTAGAGCGCGATGCCCAGCGCGATCGGCACGGCCACGAGCAGCGCGATGACCGCACTGACGACGGTGCCCCAGGCGAGGGCGGCGATGCCGAACCGGGCCGGCGTCTCGTTGGCGAACCACTCCTTGGTCGTGAGGAAGTTCGCCTCGTCGGCACGGAGGGCGGGCACGGCCTTCGCGATCAGGAAGACGGTGATCGCGACGATGATGATCAGGACCATGGTGCCGGCGGCGAGGGTGAGACCGCGGAACGCGTTCTCCGCCCCGAAGCCCTTGCGGCGCGGCAACGTCTACCCGGCGGCGCTCAGCGGGGGCGAGCGGCAGCGGGTGGCGGTCGCGCGGGCGCTGATGAACCGGCCTGGACTGCTGCTGGCCGAC
>NZ_JBFAIU010000597.1:0-2414 GCF_040654855.1 Asanoa sp. NPDC050611 | reverse complement strand
GGCGGTCGTTCGACAGCTCGCCCTTCATTGCGTCGACGTAGGCGTCGCCGTTGCCGACGCGACTGTGCAGGTAGGACGACAGGTGGGCCAGGTTGTCGTAGGCGGCCGCGCCGTCCTGCGCCGTCTTGAGCCGGGCCCCGTCGAAGTAGCGGCTCTGCAGGTCGGCGAGGACGGGCTCGTAACGCCGCTTGCCGAGGTCGTCCAGTTGCGACCGGACCGCGGCCTCGGTCTCGGTGATCGACAGTTTCGCGTCGCGGGTGTACCGCGTGGTCGGGATCGCCGCGACCTCGGCCTGCCAGTCGCGGTTCTCCGCCCGCACGGGCGCCGTGACGGCGACCTGTGCGGCGACGACCGCCACCGCGGTGAGGATGAGGCTTCTTCGCGCACGCTGGCGCAGACGCGCGGAACCGCGCATGTGTCGCTCCCCCCGTTTATCAGTCCGCTGTGGACCCCGTGCCCCAGCGGACGCGGCGAGGGTAAGCAGGCGCGCGCAGACATGTCAATCCGTGAGTGTCCCACTCCACTGCGGAGTGGGCATGATCACCACTGACCTAGATGGACGACCTCGTCGAAGGGACGGCGGTCCGGCTTCGTCATCGGGCGCAGCGGCCGGTCCGCCGGGAAACCGACGCCGAGCATGAGCGCGACCTCGTGCGTGTCCGGCACGCCCAGGATCGCGCGGGCCCGGGCCTGGTCGCCGACCGAGGAGTGCCCCGTGCCGATGCCGAGATCGGTCGCGGCGAGCATCATCGCGTAGGTGGCCTGGCCCAGGTCGAACTGGTCGAGCACGGCCTGGCGGTCGTCACCGGGCACCGGCAGCACGAGCGCGATCGCGGCCGCCGCGCGGGCGATGTGCCCCGCGGCGTGCCACACGGTCGCCAGTTCGGCCAGCCGCGTCCGGTCTGTGACGACGACGAAATCCCAGTGCTGGCGGTTGGAGGCCGACGGCGCCCGGCGGCCGGCCTCGAGGATCCGGTGCAACTGCTCGTCGGAAACCGGATCGGCGGTGTACGCGCGAACGTTGCGCCGGGCACGGATCGCATCCCACGTCTCCATCAGGTCCCGAGTCTAGGACAGCGGCGGTGGCGAAACAGTCATTAACGCGTACCAGATCACGCTTTCCGGTCCGGTGTTCTGCGTGGAGCAGCCAGAACTCGCGTGCTGCGATGGATCATGAATGAACGACACCGACGCGGATAGCCAATCTTCCCGGCCAATCGGGCGGCGTTCTGCATGGACTGTTCATAATGGAGTCCTGTTTTCGCGCTGCGTGGGGCACAGTATTGACTGCTATCGCCACCCGACCCGATACTCGGTCCCACCCCGAGCGGAAGAGGTGCGATGTCGTCTCCGGTCCCGTCCGCGCAGCGCTCGGCCAACCGTGCCCGGGTCGTCCGCGCGTTGCGGGAGCGCGGGGCGCAGAGCCGGCGCGCGCTCGCCGAGATCGGGTTGTCCCGCTCCACCGTCAAGAGCGTCATCGAGGAGCTGCTCGACGACGGCACGATCACGGAGGTGTCGGCCGCCGAGCGCGGCACCGGGCGACCGCCCACGCTCGTCGGGCTCAAGGGCGACCTCGGCGTGGCGGTCGGCATCGAGATCGCCAACGGCACGGTGCGCGCGGCCGTCTGCGACACCGCCCAGCGGCTCCTGCTGCACGACGCGGTGCCGATGGACGACCACACCCCGCCCGAGGCCACGCTCAAGACCGCGAAGACCCTCGTCGAGCACATGCTCGACCGGCTCGGGCTCGGCAGGGACCGCGTGATCGGTGTCGGCGTCGCGATGCCGGGCCCGATCCAGCGCAACACCGGTGTCAACGGCCGGGCGACGACGCTCAAGCCGTGGGTCAACGTCAACCCCGACCAGGCCGCGTCCGCCGTGCTGCGGATGCCGCTGCTGGTCGGCAACGACGCCAACTTCGCCGCGCTGGCCGAGACCACCTGGGGTGTGGCCCGCGGCATGCGGGACGTCGCCTACGTCTACACGGCCTCGGGCATCGGGGTCGGGTTCATCCTGGGCGGCGCGCTCTACGTGGGCGCCAACGGGACGGCCGGCGAACTCGGCCACACCACGATCGACGAGAACGGCGAGGTCTGCCGGTGCGGCGGGCGGGGGTGCCTCAACACGCTCGCGAACGCCGACTCGATCACCCAGAAGCTGTGGCGGAGCCACCACGACCGGCTCTCCATCGCCGACGTGATCAAGATGGCGCAGATGGGCGACGTGGGCTGCCGGCGGGTCATCGCCGACGCCGGCCGCCACATCGGCCTGGCCGCGGCCAACATGTACAACCTGCTCGACCCGGAACTGATCGTCCTCGGTGGAAACCTCGCACCGGCGGGCGAGATCCTGCTCGCTCCCCTGCGCGAGGGCCGGCTTCCGCGTGGTCGGCACCCGCGAACGCATCGGCCGCC
>NZ_JBFAIU010000596.1:0-2422 GCF_040654855.1 Asanoa sp. NPDC050611 | reverse complement strand
GCGATCTTGAGCTTCTCCATGATCTGGGTCGCCCGGATCTTGCCGATGCCCGGCATCGCCTGGAGGACGGCCGAAACCTTGAGCTTGCCGACGACGTCGTCAGACTCGGCCCGGTCGAGGACGGCGGCGAGGGTGGTCTTGCCCTGCTTCAGCTGCTCCTTCAGGGCAGCACGGGCTTTGCGGATCTCCGCTGCCTTTTCCAGCGCTGCCGCGCGCTGTTCGGGGCTCAGTGACGGGAGCGGCACCAGTTCTCCTCAGGTCCTACCGCGATCGGGAAATTCCGCCGCGGTCGTGAAACGTGGGGTGGCTGTGAACCAAAGGGGCATGTGGTTCCCAGCGCCGGGAAAACTAGCGGCCCGATTGGTTTTCGGCAACGTCGGCGCGCCTTGATCACGAAATCTTGATCCCGCGGGTCACCTCGTTCGGGGGCCCAGAACGGCCCGGCACTGGGCCAGGACGTCGGCCGCCGCACTGCGCAAATCGGACACCGAGGGCCCCCGGGCGAGGATCTCCCGCGAGTAGGACGGAACGACCCAATCAAGATCATTACCGAAGACGGTACGCAGGTCGGAAGCGGTCCCGCCCTGCGCGCCGAGCCCCGGTGCGAGGATCGGGCCGTTGACGCGGGAGAGATCGTGGCCGGTATCGCCGATCGTTGCGCCGACCACCAGCCCGAAACTTCCGAGCGGCGACACACCGGCGTTGAGCTGGGAAATCTCGTCGATCACGGTCTGCGCGACGGTCCGGCCGCCGGGACCGACGGCGCGTTGCACGGCGGCTCCCTCCGGGTTCGAGGTGAGCGCCAGGACGAAGACGCCGCCGTCGTGCGCGGTCGCCGCGTCGAACATCGGGCGCAGCGATCCGACGCCGAGGAAGGGGCTCGCCGTAATCGCGTCGGCACGCAGCGGACTCGCCGGATCGAGATACGCGGCGGCGTAGGCGGCGACCGTCGAGCCGATGTCGCCACGCTTCACGTCGAGCAACACCAGCGCGCCGGCCTCGCGCAACTGTCGGATAGCCGACTCAAGGACGGCGACCCCTCGGGAGCCGTGTCGCTCGAAAAACGCGGACTGCGGTTTCAGCACGGCGACCCGGTCGCCGAGCGCGTCGATCACGATCTCGCAGAACCGGGCCAGCCCGTCGGCGTCGTCGGGCAGCCCCCAGGCGGTCAGCAGACTTGGATGAGGATCGATCCCCACACACAGCGGACCACGCGTTTCGAGCGCCTCGTACAGCCGCGCCCCGAAGGCTTTCGTCACGATTGTCCTTTCTTCAGACTCGCGATCCGCCGGACCAGCGCCGGCCCGTGGTAGATGAACCCGCTGTAGACCTGCACCAGGCTGGCGCCGGCGTCGAACATCCGTGCCGCGTCGTCCGGGGTCATGATCCCGCCGACGCCGATCACCGGGAGTTGGCCGCCGGTCTCGTCGTGCACGAACCGCACGACCTCCCGCGCCCGGTCGGTCAGCGGCCGCCCGGACAGCCCGCCGGCCTCGTTCCCGGTGCCCCGGTCGGAGTCCGCGAGCCCGTCGCGGCCCAGGGTCGTGTTGGTCGCGATGACGCCTGCCGCCCCGCGCGCGAGACAGACCTCCAGGAGCTCGGCGATCGCGGCCTCGGTCAGATCGGGCGCGATCTTCACGAGGATCGGCTTCTCCCCGACGAGCGCACTCAGCAACGCGTCGATCGAGTCCCGATCCTGCAGGTTCCGCAACCCGGGCGTATTGGGCGAGGACACGTTGACGGCGAAGTAGTCACCGTGGTCCTTGAGCAGCTTGTAGGACGCCAGGTAGTCGTCGACGGCGTCCTCGATCGGCGTCACCTTCGACTTGCCCAACGAGATCCCGAGCGGCACGCCGAACGCCGCACCTACCGCGGACAGGCCTCGCCGACCGCCGACACTGCGAGGAAGGCCATCGCCGGCGGGTCCGGGCGGGCTGCCACCCGCCGTAGGCGCGGCGCGGCCGCCGGCCGACGCCGCCGCCAGGCGGGCGGCCAGGGCCGCCGCGCCCGCGTTGTTGAAGCCCATGCGGTTGACGATCGCCTCGCTGGCGCGCAGCCGGAACAGGCGCGGTTTCGGGTTGCCCGGCTGCGCGTGCGCCGTCACCGTGCCGACCTCGACGAACCCGAACCCCAGCGAAGGCCACGCGGCCAGCGCCAGGCCGTTCTTGTCGACCCCCGCCGCCAGCCCGACCGGGTTCGGGAACTCCAGGCCGAAGACCGTACGCGGGTCGCGCACCGCGTAGCGCGCGGCGAGCAACCGCCGCGCGGCCGGCGGGAGGCCCGCCAGCCGCGTCAGCGTCCACTCGTGTGCGGTCTCCGCGTCACCCGAGCCGAGACGGAACAGGACCGGGCGGACAGCCCGCTCAAACAGCACGCCCGCCCCCGCGCAGCGCCGCGTGCAGGTCCTGCAGCGGGCGGAGCG
>NZ_JBFAIU010000595.1:0-2443 GCF_040654855.1 Asanoa sp. NPDC050611 | reverse complement strand
CGAGCGCCGTGTTGCCGCTGCCGCCGGACGAGGTGATCAGATAACCCAGTCCCGCGTCGGAGGCGAACAGCTCGCCCACGACCGCGCCGACCACGGCCAGCGGCAGCGCCACCTTGAGGCCCACGAACACCTGTGGCATCGCGGCCGGGAAGCGGATCTTCACGAAGGTCTGCACGCGGGACGCGTCCAGCGACCGGGTCAGCTCGACCAGGTCGCTCGGTGTGCTGCTCAGCCCGGCCGCGGTGGCCAGTGTGATCGGGAAGAAGCAGAACAGCACCGCCATCACGATCTTCGGCGCGCTGTCGAAGCCGAACCAGACGATCAGCAGCGGCACGATCGCCACCTTCGGCGCGGCGTTGAGCGCCACCAGCACCGGATAGACGGCCCGCTCGACCGTGCGTGAGCCCGCGATCAGCGCGCCGGCCAGCACGCCGGCGACCACCGAGATGCCGTACCCGGCAAGGGTTTCCCAGAGCGTCACCTTCGCCTCGGCGAACAGGTCGCCGGGCATCTCGCCGAACACGCGCAGCACCTCGGGCGGCGTCGGCACCAGGTACGACTCGATCTCGAAGGCGACGACGGCCGCCCACCAGAGCGCCACGGCGGCCACGGTGCCGACCACCGGCAGGGCGACCGCCAACGCCTGTGCCCGCCGCTTCATGGTTCCTCCACAGTGGTCGGGAGCGGCCGGGCGGGCCGCTCCCGACGGAGTTCTCAGGCGGACGGCTTCGGGATCAGGCTGAACGAGATGACGTCCTCGGGCTTGAGGCCGTCGGGGATCGCGCCGGCGCCCTGCAGGATCGCGATGCTGCGGGCGGCCCGGGCCTGGTCGATCTGGCCGAGACCGGAGCCGAGGTCGACGTACGGCCGCATCAGCGTCATCTCCGCGGCGGCGACCGGCGGCGGCTGCGTCTTCTCGAACTTCGCGTAGATCTGGCCCGCCTCCTGCGGGTTGTTGATCGTGTCGGAGAGCCCCTTGAGCAGCGCGGTCATGAACCGCTTGACCTGGTCCGGCTTCTCCTGAGCGGTCTTCTTGGACACGCCGATGGCACCGCCGAACAGGTCGGTGATCACGTCGGTGTACGGCAGCACGACCGCCTTCCGCCCGCCCGCGGCCCGCTCGACACCCGGCTTGCCGACCGGGAACTGGGTGATCACGTCGACCTTCTTCGACGCGAGCAGTTGCGGCTGCTGCTGCGGCGCGACGTTCTGGAACTTCACCTTCGTGGCGTCGATGCCGGCGAGGCGTGCGTACGTCGGGAACAGCACCTGGTTGACCGAGCCGGGCTGGGCGCCGATCGTCTTGTTCTCCAGGTCGCGCGGCGTCGTGATGCCGCTCTCCTCCAGCGCCATCAGGGCGGTCAGCGAGCGCTGCTGCACCGCGCCGACGATGGTGAAGTCGTTGATGCCGCCCGGTCGGCCGTACTCCAGGAACGCGCCGGTGAGGTCGATGGAGGCGTACTGGACCGCACCGGAGCTGAGGGCCTTGAGGTTGGGGTTGGTGCCGAGACCCGGCTTGACCTCGACCTCCAGGCCGGCGTCGCGGAAGTAGCCCTTGTCGATAGCGGCGTACACATAGGACTCGCGGCCGAACAGGCCGAAGCCGCTCATGTACGTGACCTTCTCGAGCGGGCCGGCGGCGTTCTGGGTGTTGCTGGCGGGCGCTTTGTCGTCGGAGCCGGAGCAGGCGGCCATGGACAGCAGCATTGCTGCCGCGCCCACGGCGACTACCGCGCGGAGCGTTCTCATAACGGGGGGTCCCTTTCGTGGCATCGAGGTATTGACACGTATGGGGGTGGGACGACGCACCACCCTAGGGGAAACCCGGCGATCGGGACAGCCCGTGCACCTATCCGATCCGGGCAGGAAAGGGATAACCTGACGTCGATGCGTCTTCGGATCTTCGCCTCCACCAAGGGCGGCACGAGCTACGCCGACATCGTGGGCCTGGCCCGCCATGCCGAGGCGTGCGGCTTCGACGGCTTCTTCCGGCCCGACCACTACCTGCCGCTCGGCGGCGTCGCGGACCCCACCCCGACCGACGTCTGGACGACCCTCGCCGGGCTCGCCCGGGACACCAGCCGGATCCGGCTCGGGTCGCTGATGAGCGCCGCCACGTTCCGGGCACCGGGCGCGCTCGCGGTGGCGGTGACCCAGGTCGACCAGATGAGCGGCGGCCGGGTCGAGCTCGGCCTCGGCACGGGCTGGTACCCGCCCGAGCACGCGGCGTTCGGCCTGCCGCTGCCGCCGGTCGGCGAGCGCTTCGCGCGGCTGGCCGAGCAGCTGGCGATCGTCCGGGGACTCTGGACGGCGCAGGACCGGTTCGACCACGCGGGCACGCACTACACGCTGGCCGGCGCGCCGGCGCTGCGGCCGACCCAGCGCCCGCACCCGCCCATCATCGTGGGCGGCAAGGGACCGCGCCGCACGCCACGGCCTCGGC
>NZ_JBFAIU010000594.1:0-2447 GCF_040654855.1 Asanoa sp. NPDC050611 | reverse complement strand
GACGGTGACGACCCCGGCGCCGGCGAGTCGCAGGGCGTGCCGGCCCGCGCCCGCCGGGAACCGCCAGGCCGGGCGCAGCGGCTGCATCCGGCCGCGAGCCGCGTCGCGCGCCTGGCCGCCGCGACACCGGCCCGGTTCGTCGCGTTCGACCTGCTGGCCCGGGACGGCCGTGACCTGCGTGAACAGCCGTACGGGCAGCGCCGCGCCGCCCTGGCGGACTTCCTCGCCGCCGCGGACCCGGTGGTGGCGCTGACGCCGTCGGTGGGGGATCCCGAGGTCGCGGAACGGTGGGCGCGCGGCGACCTCGCCGCGGGCTACGACGGCGTGGTCGCCAAACCGGTCGACGGCCGCTACGAACCCGGGCGTCGCGGGTGGTGGAAGGTCAAGCCTGACCGGACCGCCGACTGCGTCGTCGCCGGCTGCCGGGTCGGCGGTGCCGGTGAGCTGAGCTCGCTGCTGCTCGGCCTCTACGACCACGCCGGCGACCTGCGACACGTCGGCGTGGTCTCGTCGTTCTCGCGCGACCAGCGGCACGCCATGCCGGCCACGCTCGCGCCCTACGTCACCGACCTCGACGAACACCCGTGGCGCCATGGGTTCGCCCTCGAGGGCGGCTCGATCGGGCGGCTCGCCGGCTCGGCCGGCCGGTGGACGCCGCAGATGACCCGCGACTGGATACCGCTGCGCCCGGCGCTCGTCTGCGAGGTCGGCTACGACCGCCCGGACGGCCTGCGGTTCCGGCACCCCGCCCGGTTCCGCCGCTGGCGCCCCGACCGCACCGCGGCGTCCTGCACCGTCGACCAGCTCACCGACGCGTCATGACCGGCGACCCGACCGTGCGAGCCAACGGCCGTGCCGTGCGCGTGTCGACACCCGGCCGTGTCCTGTTCCCCGACGTGCCGTTCACCAAGGGCGACCTGGTCGCCTACTACCTCGACGTCGCCGAGGCCGTGCTCCCGCACATCCGGGGGCGGCCGCTGACCCTGCACCGCTTTCCCTACGGGGTCTACGGCAGGCACTTCTACCAGACCCGAACCCCACCGCACCCCGACTGGATCCGTACCGCCGTCATGCACTATCCCCGCACCGGCAAGACGTTCGAGGCGCCCGTCATCGACGACACCGCGGGCCTGGTGTGGGCGGCCAACCTCGCCGCGGTCGAACTGCACCCCTTCCTCGGCCGGGCCGACGACCTCGACCGACCGACCGGTCTCGTGTTCGACCTCGACCCCGGTTTCCCCGCGAGCCTCGCCGACGCCTGCGCCGTCGCCCTCGACCTGGCCGAGACGCTGGCCGCCACCGGCCTGCGGGCCTGGCCGAAGACGTCGGGTCTCAAGGGCCTGCACGTCCACGTGCCGCTGAACACGCCGGTGACGTTCGACGAGACGAAGGCCCATGCCCGGACCGTCGCGGCGCTGCTCGCCCGCCGCGCACCCGAGCGGGTCGTCGACCGGATGACCCGCGCCGTCCGCGCCGGGAAGGTCTTCATCGACTGGAGCCAGAACGACCCAGGAAAATCCACGGTGGCGCCGTACGCCCTGCGCGGCCTCCCCACGCCGAGCGCGGCGACACCGGCGACCTGGGACGAGGTCCGCGCATGGGCGAACGGGTCCGCCGAGTTCCCGGCGTTCGGTCCCGCGAACATCCGCGCCCGCCTCGCGCGATACGGTGACCTGGTCGCCCCGCTGAACGCCACACAGCAGGCGCTGGGCTTCTAGAGCTCGTCAGACCGCGTCCTGGGCCTGTTCGACGCGCGGCCGGACCGGTCGGGCGCCACGGCGGGGGAGGCCGTCGCCGCGGGCGATCGTTGTCGCCAGATACAGGGCCGGGATCAGCAGGAGCAGATCGACCGCCAGGGCGACGAGCTCGATCCGCGGGATCCGCGCGACGGGGAACAGCACCGCGCCGGCGGCGAGCAGGATGCCCGTCCAGGCCGGGACTCGCCGGCTGGCGAGCAGATAGACCGCGAGGAGCAGGAGCGTGATCGGGAACGCCGGTCCGCCCACCCAGAAGATCACGTTGGCCGCGACGGGGTGGTCGCCGAGGGCCGCCAGCGCCTGGTCATGGCTGATCCCGTAAATCGCGTTCAGGACGCCTTGCAGGCCGAAGGCGGCGCCGCCGCAGACCGCGCCGTACGAGGCGAGAAGCATGCCCCAGCCGGCGACCCGTGGCGCGTACGGGCGGATCGCGGCGGCGATGCCGGCGAAGCCGACGACCCAGGCGACCGAGCCCAGGACCAGTAGCGTGCCGGCGACCAGGCCGTACTCCGCCTCGCCGACCCAGAACAGGTCGGCCGCGGTGAACAGCGCCGGCCCGATGACCAGGCAGGCCGCGTACGGCAGTCGTTCCCCCGACAACCTCACACGATGAATCCTCGACCGTCGGCCCAGGACAGTCATTCCGGCTGCCGTCCCAGGCGGAGGTGGGGGTGCCCCTACCATCTTCTA
>NZ_JBFAIU010000593.1:0-2449 GCF_040654855.1 Asanoa sp. NPDC050611 | reverse complement strand
GGTCGACCGGCACCCGGCCCAGGTGGTCGAGCGCGGTGGCGAGCTGGCGCGTCAGTCCGCTGGCCCGCAGCCCGCCGCACCAGACCACCGCGTCCGCGTCCAGCTTGGTCCCGTCGGCGAGAAGGGCATAGCCGTCGCCGACCTCGGTCACGGTGGTGCCGAGCCGGCGTTCGACGGCGAGCGTGTCCAGCGCCGCCTCGATCTCCGCCCGCGGTCCCGGTCCGAGCTGGTGACCGACCACGTCGGACCGGTCCACCAGCACCACCCGCCCGCGCGCCGCCAGCGCGGTCGCGGCCTCCAGACCGACGAACCCGGCACCCACGACGACGGCCGTGTAGCCGTCCCGGTCGCGGAGATGTCGCCTCAGCCGGCGCGCTCCGGCCAGGGTGTCGATGTCGAAGAGCCGTTCGGCGCCGGGCAGGTCCCGGGGCGCGACGAGCGCGCTGCCCGCGGCCAGCACCAGCCGGTCGTAACCGATCTCGGTGCCGTCGTCGGTCGTCACCACCCGGTGTCCCGGGTCGATCGTGTCGACCCGCGCCCGCAGGTGCGTGACGCCGATCGGCGCGAGGATCCGGTGCAGCGCCACCGTGGCCTTCTCCGGGTCGGGCTCGTACAGGCGCGGGCGCAGCACCAGGTCGTCGTTCGGCGCGACCAGCGTGATGCGCAGGTCGGCCCGGCCGCGGGCCAGCGCCGCGCCGGCCGCGCTCCACACGCCCGCGAAACCGCCTCCGATGATCACAACGTCTCTCATGCGAGGGAGACAACGCGGCGGGCTCAGATGTGACCGAGCTTCTCCGGGTTGACCTGTCGGCGGAACTCGGTGATGCGGCCGCCGGCGATCTCGACGGTGTCGAGCCAGACCAGCGTCCCGTCGCGATAGGTGGCCAGCGCGGGCGACCCGTTCACCTCGACGATGCGGACGGCGTCCGGCCGCCGCAGCTCGATCTGCCTGACGACCAGCAGTGCGATCCGCTCGCGACCGAGGACCGGCTTGCGGGCGGCGGTCACCTTGCCACCGCCGTCGGCGACGTAGGTGGCGTCCGGGTCCAGCAGCTCGACGAGCCGCGCCAGGTCACCGGCGTGTGCCGCCGCCCTGAACGCCTCGAGCACGCGCCTGGTCTCGCCCTTGGACGCTCTGGGCCGCTCGGTCACCGCGCCGACCCGCTCCCGGGCACGCCAGGCGAGCTTGCGGCTGGCGGCGGGCGTGCCCCCGACCACCTCGGCGACCTGGTCGAAAGGAAACTCGAACACGTCGTGCAGCACCAGCGCGACCCGCTCGCGCGGCGTGAGCGCCTCCATCACCACCAGGAGGGCCGTGCTCACCGACTCGTCCAGCAGCACCCGCTCGGCGGCGTCGGGCCCGGTGAGCAGGGGTTCGGGCAGCCAGGGACCGACGTACGACTCGCGGCGGACCCGGGCCGACTGCAGCACGTTGTACGCCGTGCGGGCCGACACGGTCACCAGCCACGCCCGCAGGTCCCGGACCTCGCCCAGGTCGGCGCCGCGGGCCCGCAGCCAGACGTCCTGCGTCACGTCCTCGGCCTCGGCCACCGAGCCCAGGATCCGGTAGGCGGCGCCGAACACCGCGGGGCGATGGGACTCCCAGTCGGCCGGCTCCACCCGGTCAGCCTGACACGGCGCTCCAGGGCGTGGGGCCGTGACCCACCTCACCCGAAATCAGGATAATTCCTGATTTTGGCGGCCTATCTGGGCATTCCCGTGGAGCGCATCGCGTTCCATGGAGAGATCTTGTCAGGACCGACGCCCGAGGAGGGAAGCGCATGCTCGACCCGGCCGGCGGACAGCGGATCATCCTGACGCCGGACCAGCGGCTCCGGGTGTTCGTCAGCTCCACCCTCACGGAGCTCGCGGCCGAGCGGGAGGCGGTCCGGGCCGCCGTGGTGGGCCTGCGGCTCCAGCCCGTCATGTTCGAGGCCGGCGCCCGCCCACACCCGCCGCGGGAGGTCTACCGGTCGTACCTCGCGCAGAGCCAGATCTTCATCGGGATCTACGACGAGAGCTACGGCTGGGTCGCACCCGACATGGAGATCTCGGGCCTCGACGACGAGTACCGCCTCGCTGACGGGAAGCCCCGGCTGATCTACGTCAAGGACCCCGCGCCGGGTCGGGATCCCCGCCTGTCCGCCCTGCTGGACGCGATCCGCCGCGCCGGCGACGTCTCGTACCGCCGCTTCGCGTCGGCGGACGAGCTGCACGGCCTCGTCGAGCAGGACATCGCGGTGCTGCTCTCGGAACGGTTCCAGCAGTCGGGCCGGCCCGAGGCGGCGGAGACGGGCCCCGAGCCGGCGGAGACGGAGCGGCTTGCCGTGCCGCGCACCCTGCTGCTGGGCCGGCTGGGTGCTCGACGTGGTGCGGCCGGCCCTGGCCCAGGGTCCCGCCGCCGCGGCCGACGACGACCTCGCCTACGTGGCGCCGTGGGGCTTCGACC
>NZ_JBFAIU010000592.1:0-2456 GCF_040654855.1 Asanoa sp. NPDC050611 | reverse complement strand
GCCGGCGCTGCCGCGCTGCCGGGTGCCCGCGACCTGGTGCTGAGCCTGCGGGACCGGGTCCCGGTCGCCGTGGCGAGCAACAGCCCGCGCGCCTTCGTCGTCACCGCCCTGGCGTCAGCGGGCCTGACGGACCTGTTCACCCACGTCCTGGCCGCCGAGGACGTCGCGAACCCGAAGCCGGCCCCGGACCTCTACCTCGCGGCCTGCGCGGCCCTGTGCGCCGACCCGACCCGCACGGTGACCTTCGAGGACTCCCGCACGGGCGCCACCGCGGCCCGCGCCGCCGGCACGCACGTCGTCGGCATCCCGTCGCTGCCGGGCGTGACCCTCGACGCCGACTCGACCTTCGCCACGCTGACCGACCCCGCGCTGGCGGACTGGGCGCGGACCGTCCGAACGGCCGGCCTCCGCGCCGCGAACGCGCCCTCCTGACGGCGGACGGCGGCCGCTCCACCCGTCCGCGCTCGCTGCGGCCGGCCTTGCTCTGCTTACAGATACGCATCGCAGGTCAATCGGGGTGATGCGTGGATGGAAGCAGAGCAAAGCCGGTGCGCGACCAGAGGTGGCCAGGCTCTGGTCGGCAGCGCCGACCGCGCGCCTGCCGGCGGCGTCGCCGCCGTGTCGCGCTCAGCCAGCCGCGGACCGGGCAGCGGAGCGAAGCGGAGCGGTGTCTGGCGGGAGCGACGGTCCGCGCGCGCCGCGGACCCGAGCAATGATTCAGAAGTCGCCTTCGGCGACCTGGAAAACGGTCAGCCCCAGGTCGCGCCACATGCGGACGACGTGTTGGCGGTCGTCGAAGACGCCGACCACGCGGAAGTCGCCCGCGATCTCGCTCTGGAAGATGTCGCGTTTGACGACCGCGTCGCGGCGGGTGTCGCCGTAGCCGCGCATGTGCAGCGCCAGGTACGGCACGCCGACGTGTTCGGCCAGCCAGTCCTCCGTGTCGACGCGGGCGCTCTCCTCGCGGCCCGTGCAGTAGATGACCCCGTAGCCCGCCGCGTGCATGGCGCGGACCGCCGCGATCACCGCGAGGTTGGGCTCGTCCTCGATCACCCGGTCCAGGTCGAGGTGGTGGCGGTCGCCGAGCAGCGCCACCGTGCCGTCGATGTCGACCAGCACCACCTCCGGCGCGTCCGCGGGCGGCTCGTAGCGGTCCGTCGGCGGCGCCGCGGCCACGGTCGGCACCGGGAGCGGCAGCGGGCGGCCCTCCAGGTACCGCTGGTGCATCGACCGGATCGCCGCCTCGCCGACCTGCTCCTCCTTGGGGCGGGTGGCGTCGCGGCGGACGCATTCGTCGACCGGCACGTCGGTGAAGTCGTGGACCTCGAAGGTCGCGCCGTGGCGGGCGGCCAGGCCGGCCCAGTCGCGGACCAGCCGGGTGCGCAGGTTCGTGTCGTCCACGCAGACGTCGACGCCCGCCTGGAGCAGGCTGTCGACGAGCGTGAACGAGGCGATCGAGACCTGGCGCTCCGTCCGGTCCGTGAGCAGCGGCTCGCCGTGCAACATGCGGCGCAGGTCGTCCCGGTTGACCCGGACCACCCAGGGCTGCAGGGAACGGGCATAGGTGGTCTTACCGGACGCGGGCAGGCCGCGGGTGATGATCAACCTGGGCGCGCGGGACGGCATGGGTCCAATCATGACCCACGGGAATGAGCACCCCAGGGGGCGCGTTACACCCGGCGGACCACTGCATGGCAGACTGGTCAATCGGCCAAGGTTCCGGTTCACGTCCGTTCGGTGGACGACCCGGCGACCATCGACGAAAGGACCGAGGCGGAATGAAGCCTGACATCCACCCGCAGTACGTGACCACCGAGGTCACCTGTTCCTGCGGCAACACCTTCTCCACCCGCAGCACGGCGAAGAACGGTCAGATCCACGTCGAGACCTGCAGCGCCTGCCACCCGTTCTACACCGGCAAGCAGCGCGTTCTCGACACCGCCGGCCGCGTGGCCAAGTTCCAGCAGAAGTACGCCAAGGTTCAGGCCAAGAAGAAGTAGCTACGCCGACGGCGCCCCCCTCGCGGTCCTGCGGGGGTGGGCGCCGTTTCGTGTTGGCACAGGCTTGAAACCGACAAAGGGGTACGAACAATGAGCGTGGATCGTCTCGCGGGGCTGCTCGACGAGTACGGCGAGCTGGAGAAGCGGCTCGCCGACCCGGCGATCCACGCTGACCAGAACACGGCCCGGCGGGTCGGCCGGCGGTTCGCCGAGCTGGCGCCGATCCGCAAGGCCAACGACGAGCTCGAGCAGACCCGCGCCGACCTCGCCGCCGCGCGCGAGCTGGCCGCCGAGGACCCGTCGTTCGCCGGTGAGGTCGACGAGATCGCGGCCACCCTGCCGGCGCTCGAGGAGCGCCTGGCCGAGCTGCTCATGCCGCGCGACCCGCACGACGCCAAGGAGCCTGCTGCCCGGTGCCGGCACGCGCTCGATCAGCCCCACGCCCGTCAGCGACTT
>NZ_JBFAIU010000591.1:0-2476 GCF_040654855.1 Asanoa sp. NPDC050611 | reverse complement strand
GGTCTTGTTGCCGCCGTACGCCAGACCGCTGTTGCAGTCTTCGCGCTTCGCCCAGATCGGGACGCCCCCGCGACCGCGTCGCGCACCGCGGCCGCCACGTCCGCGACGCGGCGGACGACCAGGTCTCCCGCCGGGCTGGTACGACCGGGTCGGCGCGATACCGGGAGCCAGCACCCGGGCCGCGTAGTCGGCGATCGTCTGCGGCACCCGGTAGCCGGTGCGCAGGTCCAGCTCCCGGACCTCGCGCTTGCCGAGCCGGGCGACCAGCTCCGGCCACGCGCCGGCGGCCAGCGGATGGGTCGCCTGGCCGAGGTCGCCCACGATCGTCATCGAGGCGTACGCCGCCCGGCGCGCGATCATCCGGCACTCCATCGGCGAGAGGTCCTGCGCCTCGTCGACGATCACGTGCAGGTAGTGGTCCGGGACGGTCTCCTCGTCGGTCTCCGCGACGGGCAGCGGCTCCGCCAGCTCCGGCACGTAGCCCTCCTCGCCGTGCGGGTCGTAGCCGTCGGTCCAGCCCACCACCTTGTGGCCCTCGCGCAGGATGATCGCCTCGGCCCAGCGCTGGGCCAGGCCGACCGCGTCGTTGTCGATCGTCGCGCCGGCCACGGCGATCGGCGTGGGCAGCCCGGGGGCGTAGAGCTCCCATCCCTCGCGCAGCCCGGTGCTCAGGACGAACGTGTCGACGAGCCGCGGACCGGAGGTCAGCTCGCGCAGCTGCCACTCCGGCTTGGGCGCCTTCGGCGGCGGTGGCGGCTCGCCGAGCAGCCCGGCCAGCTCGTCGAGCAGCGGCACGTCGTCGACGGAGAGGTCGTCGTGGCCCGCGTAGGACCCGGCCAGGACGGCGGCGTCCGGGCCGGCCACCCGGGCCGGGTCGGCCAGCCACCGCAGCACCGCCGGCGGGGTCAGCGCGGGCCACCACGCGTGCAGGAAGCGGCGGAACTCGGGCCGGTCACGGACCTCGTCGCCGAACAGCTCCGGGTCGAGGTGTGCGCCGTCCACCTTGGACCACAGCGCGTCGGCGAGGGCCACGGCGGCGACCGGGCGGGCCTGGTTGGGCAGCGTGCCGTCGGCCGTGCAGGCGGCGCGGACCGACCGACGGACCGCGGCGAGGTCGGTGGCGTCGAGGGTGAGCACCTGGCCGGCGTACACCAGGCGCAGGCGGTCCGGTGCCTTCGGCGGCGTCTGCCAGATCAGCTCGGCCAGCACCGCGAGCATGCCCTGGCCGCCCTTGACCGCGGCGACCTCCGCGCGCTCGCGGCGCGTCGCGGTCACGCCGTCGAACAGCTCGCCGATCGCCCGCAGGTGGACGCTGTCCTCGCCGAGCGAGGGGAGCACCCGGCCGATGTAGTCGGTGAACACCGTTGACGGGCCGACCACCAGGATGCGGTCGCCGGTGAACCGGCCGCGGTCGGTGTAGAGCAGGTACGCCGCGCGGTGCAGGGCGACCTGGGTCTTGCCCGTGCCGGGCCCGCCGGTGATCAGCGTGACGCCCCGGGCGGGCGCGCGGATGGCCTCGTCCTGCTCCCGCTGGATGGTGGTGACGATGTCGCGCATGTGCGGGCCGCGGGACCGGCGCAGCGCGGCCAGCAGCGCGCCCTCGCCGAGCACGCGCAGGTCGCCCGCGGCGTCGGGGGTCAGCACGTCGTCGTCGAGCCCGACGACCCGGGGGCCGCGGCAGAAGATGACCCGGCGGCGCACCACGCCGAGCGGGTCGCCGGAGGTGGCCCGGTAGAACGGCGCGGCGGCCGGCGCCCGCCAGTCGACCAGCAGGGGCTCGATGCCGTCGCGGACGCCCAACCGTCCGATGTGGTAGATGTCGCCGTCGTCGAAGTCGAGCCGGCCGAAGACGATGCCCTCCTCCTCGGCGTCCAGTTCCTTCATCCGGGCGGCGGCCCGGTGGACGATGGCGTCCCGCTCGACCAGGCCGGCGGCGGAGTTGCCGGACGCCCGCCCGTGTCCTTCGCCCTCGAGCGCCCGGGCCTGGTCGCGCAGCACCTCGAGGCGCGCGTACACCCGGTCGACGACGTGTTGTTCTGCGGCGATCTCCAGTTCCTCGGTGGTGGTCTCCGGTGTCCTGGCTACGGGCACGATGCTCCCCGGGATTGTGCGCGGAAGTGGACCAGGAAACCATATGGTCAGGTCAGGTGCTGAAAATCAGCACTGGGGCCGATTTGATGGGCTTGCGCCGCCGATACACTGGAAAGGGCAAGGGGGTCAGGCGGCGCTCTGCGTCAGGGGATAACGCCAGTTGTTGCTGCGCATGATGTGGCCCGGCGGGTATTCGAAGTCCGTCTCGCCGACGAGCGTGAACCCGGCCTTCCGGCAGACCGCGTTCGACGGCGCGTTGGCGACGCTCGGGAAGGCGTGCAGCCGCTGGTGGCGGCCGTCGGCCCGGGCCGCGTCGATCACCGCCCGGACGGCCGCGGAGACCGCGACGGTGGAGGTCGTACCCTCGCGGAAGAAGACGCCTGGG
>NZ_JBFAIU010000590.1:0-2520 GCF_040654855.1 Asanoa sp. NPDC050611 | reverse complement strand
GTGGTCAGATGTTCTGGCTGACGCCGGGGCTGCCCAACTCGCTGGCGCCCGGCAAGCGGCCGCGGACCACGCTCACCCCGTCGTTCGCGCTGCGTGACGGCGCGCCGTACCTCGCCTTCGGCACGCCGGGCGGCGACCAGCAGGACCAGTGGTCGCTGCTGTTCTTCCTGCGTCATGTCCATCATGGACTCGACATCCAGGCGGCCGTCGACGCGCCGGCCTGGCACACCACGCACTTCCCGTCGTCGTTCTACCCGCGCGAGTCGTACCCGGCGCAGGTGCACGTCGAGTCGCGGGCCGATCCGGCGACCATCGAGGGTCTGCGGGCGCGCGGTCACGAGGTGGTCGTCGCCGAGCCGTGGTCACTGGGCCGCGTCAGCGCCGCCGGGCGCGCGGCGGACGGGATGCTCAAGGCGGCGGCCGACCCGCGCGGGATGCAGGGTTACGCGGTCGGGCGCTGACGCGAGCCGGGATCGGGGGCGGCGGCCACCGCCTCGCGGCGGGTGAGCCGCCCGCCGGTGGTGAAGGCGCGGTCGAAGTCCGTCGTGCCGAGCGCCGTGCGGAGCCGGTTCGCCAGCTCGGCCTCCGGTCGCCGCAGCGACGGCCACACCCGCAGGCCGGCCCGGCGGCGCATCCCGTCGGCCGCGCCGACCAGCAGCGCCGACCGTTCCTGGTTGCCCTCCACGAACGCGAGCTGCGCGAAGACGCCGAGGCAGAGCGTCACGAGCTGGGTGCTGTAGGCCGCCAGGGCGAGGTCGAGCCCCTCGTCGAGCAGGGCCCGGGCGTCCTCGGGCCGGCCGCGGACCAGCGCCAGCGTGCCCAGCAGCACCTGGGAGGTGGCCGCCAGCCAGGCGTTGTCGAGCCGGGAGCCGAGGTCGTGGGCGTGGCGCAGGTGGTGCAGCGCGTCGTCGTAGCGGCCCGTGGTCGTCTCCAGCGAGCCGGCGGTGAGCGCGGCCGACGCGGTGCCGAGCGGCTCGTCCTGGCTCTCGAACTCGGCGAGCGCGGCCTGCGCCTCCCGCAGGGCGCCCTCGACATCGGCGACCATCGTCGAGGTCCACGCCATCGCGAGCTGACAGGCGGCGTGCAGGTAGGGATCCTCGACGTCGGACAGCAGCGGCGCCAGCCGCTCGCGGGCCGCGAGGGCACCGCGGTCGTCGCCGACCTCCCGCGCGGTGACCGCCGCGGTCCACAGCAGCTCGGCGCGCGCCTGGGTGTCCAGCGTGTCCACTGTGGGCATGAGCTGGTCGATCCAGGCCTGTGCCTCGCCCAGGTGGTCCCGCTGCGACCAGAACGGCCAGAGCACGCGGAACAGGTGGGGCAGCGGCCGCTGGTCGTGCTCCAGGTACCAGCGGACGGCGGCGGACAGGTTGCCGGCCTCGGCCTGCAGCCGCTCCACCCACTCGCGCTGGCCGGCGCCGCGCAGCCGGCGATCGGCCTGGCGGGCCAGCGCCTGGTAGTGGTCGGCGTGGCGGCGGCGGATCCGGTCGGCGTCGGGGCGGGCCGCGAGCCGCTCGGCGACGAAGGTGCGGACGGTCTCCAGCATCCGGCACCGGGTGCCCAGCTCGGTGTGGTCGAGCTGGATCAGGCTGTGCCGCGCCAGCGCGTCGGTGAGGTCGACGGTCTGGTTCTCGCCGAGGTTGGCGACGTCCGCCGCCGCGTCGACGGTCCAGCCGTCCAGGAAGACCGCGGTCGTCTCCAGCAACGCGCGCTCCGGCCCGTCGAGCAGGTCCACGCTCCACTCGACCGTCGCGCGCAGGGTCCGGTGCCGCTGCGGCACGTCCATCGCGCCCGTGCCCAGGGCGTCGAGCGAGGTGGTCAGCCGGGTCAGCAACGACACTGGGTCGAGCAGCCGCGTACGCGCGGCGGCCAGCTCGATCGCGAGCGGCAGCCCTTCGAGCCGGCGGCAGATCTCGGCCACCGCGACCGCGTTGCGCTCGGTGAGCGTGAAGTCGTAGCGCACCGCGCGGGCACGGTCGACGAACAGCGCCACGGCCGGCGTCGCGGCCAGCTCCTCGACGGACATCGAGCCGGGCTCGCTGGGCAGCGGCAGCGGCGGCACCGGGTACTCCCGTTCGGCCCTCAGCTCCAGCACGGTGCGGCTGGTGGCCAGGACCGTCACGCCAGGGCAGCGCGCGAGCAGCTCGCCAAGGTCCGCGGCCGCGTCGAGCACCTGCTCCAGGTTGTCGAGGATCAGCAGCCAGCGCTCGTCGCCGAGGTGGCCGGTCAGTGCGCGCAGCGGCGTCTCCGAACCGGCCAGGTCCACCCCGACCTGCCGGGCGATGCTGGCGACGACCTGCTCGGGCTCGGTCGCGCCGGCCAGCGGGACGAACACGACGCCGCCGGAGAAGCGGTCGCGCAACCGCTCGGCGGCGGCGACGGCCAGCCGGGTCTTGCCCACGCCACCCGGCCCGGTCAGCGTCACCAGCCGCTCGTCGGGGCGCGCGAGCAGGCCCGCCACCTCCTGGATGGCCCAGCCCCGGCCCACCAGCGTGGTCCGCCCGACCGGCAGCGGCTGCGGCC
>NZ_JBFAIU010000589.1:0-2523 GCF_040654855.1 Asanoa sp. NPDC050611 | reverse complement strand
AACGGCGTACAGGCGAAGACCGTCGACCCTGGCAAGAAGAACCGGCCGCTGAACGCCACGTACAAGGACCGGGTCCTGACCGTCTCGCTCGCGACCTCGGCCCACTCGTCGGCCGGCTCGGTGGTCGCGCACATGTCCGTACCCGTGCCGCTGATGTCCGACTGCACACGGGCGAACGCGGGCACGCCGGCGAGCAGTCCCATCGCGCTCATCACTGCCACGGCTCCCAGCCGCGCACGTTTTTTCATCCTGATCCCCCGTAAGAAACAGCTGATTCGCCGGTAACTCCGGTACCGAGCCGGACACGCGGCTCGTCCGGGCCCGTACGGCCGATAGTGCCGGAACCACGGCACAAAAGATGAGAATCCGGAGAATCCGCCTCACATTAGCCGTCAGAGGACCAGCAGCCCGCGCGCCTCCGCGTCCCGGCGCAGCGCGCCGACCACCTCGGCCGGCCGCGGGCGCGGCGGTTCCCGGCGCCGGCCCCACCGCCGCAGCGCCTGCGTCGCGTGGCTGGTCGCCAGCGGGAGGTGCGGGTAGTGCCGCAGCGCGAGGTCGTCCACGATGCCCTCACGGCGGCCGAACCAGGCCAGCGCCCGCCACTGGGCCCGCCCGACGTACGCGTCGGAGGTCGACCCGGGCGGCGCGGGCAGCACCCGCACGCGCTCGAACCGGCGGCTGCCGGCCAGCCACCACTCGGCGCCGGCCACCGTCGGCCGGGCCGCGGACTCGCACCAGTAGGGCACGATCCCGTGCGACAGCGCCAGCCACGGATCGAGCAACCCGTCCGACTCGATCGCGCAGGCCTCGCCACCGCGCGCCGCGGCGGCGAACCAGTCCCGGTGGAGGTCCGCCACGCAGCCGCTGAGCGCGCCGGGCCGGCGGTAGATGACCCGGTGCACCGAACGCGGCCGCAGCCGCCGCAGGTGCTGCTCGAACGAGGGCTCGCCGGCGAGCTCGGCGTACTGCGCCGGCACGCCGGGCTCCGGTTCGGTCCACAGTGCACAACCGCTCTGGTGGAGCGTGTGCCGGAACGCCGCGTGTTCGGCGCTGTAGTCGCCCGGTCGCCAACCGCTGACCGGGCTGCCGATCTGGAACGTGTGCCCGGGCGAAACCGTCGTCACGGGCCAGGTCCGCGCGTCCCGGACGACGATGGCCACGCCACCGTCCAGCCGCTTCGCGAGAAAGTCCCGGTAGGCCCTCGGGACCCGCCGCCAGCGGACGTGGAAGGTGAGGGTCGTGCCGCAGAGCCGGCCGCGCTGCACGGGGTCGTGCACCTGCCGCACGGTCACACCCGGGTTCGCGGCCAGCAACCGGCGCGCCACCTCCCGGCCGGCCTCCAGCGCGGCGGGCCAGTCCCCGTCGGCACCACCGGGCCAGGCGGTGGTCAGCAGGAATCCCGTGGGCAGCCACGGCGCGCCGAGCGCCGCCGCGAGGTGCACGGCCGCGCCGTGCGGCGACCCGAGCAGCACGGCCGGATACCGATCGGCCGGATAGCGTTCGCAGATCCAGGCCGCGACCGCCTCGGCGTCGACCCGGCCGGCGTCGTCGGCCGCCACCGCCTCGGCCCGCGCGTCCCGGTCGACCACCTCGGGCCGGACCAGGCTGACGACGTGCGGGTTGCGGCCGCGGACGGGCACCCGGTCGAGGCCACCGCAGTCGCGCTCGCCCGCGGCGCGGACCGCCACGTCGAGCAACCGGCGTTCGAGGCTCTCCGGGCTCATCACCCGGTCGGCCGCGACCGGTGCCGCGGCGGCGGCGATGCCATCGGCCATCGTGCACCCCCTTGATGCGCGGGCCGCGTGCCCGTTGTGCGGCTCGTGAAACACGCAGCGCTGCCGGAGTTGCCGGATTTAGGCGCCCGAGGTCCAGGTATGCACCCTCATCGGCCTTTGCGCGGTGAGCCGACGCCCAACCCGGTCAGCGCCGGCACGCGGCGGACGAACGGCACCACCGTTCGCCGTTTGCTCAACCGCCGGACGCCCATAGATCGGCGGTTGGGCATCTCTCGACCGCTAACCTGCGCGTCATGAGCCTGCTCTCCGTCGCGCACCGGGCCGGCAACACGCTGACCGGCCTGTGCGCCGCGCTCGCGGCCGGGGTCGACCTGGTCGAGGCCGACGTCCACCTCTACCGGGGTGTGCTGGAGGTCCGGCACCGCAAGGCGATCGGCCCGCACCTCTACTGGGAGCAGTGGGTCGAGGTCAACCGCCGGCGCAACCTGGTCGTGCCGTCGCTGCCGGAGGTGCTGGCCGCCGCGGCCGGCGACCCCCGGCTGATGCTCGACCTCAAGGGCCCGTCACTCGCCGTCGCTCCCGAGGTCGCGCGGGCGTTGCGGGCGCACGCGCGCGGCGTACCGGTGGCGGTGTGCACCAAGCAGTGGGCGATGCTCGACGCGTTCGCCGGCCAGCCGCACGTGCGCCGCATCCTGTCCGCCAGCGACCCGGTGCAGCTGGCCCGGCTGCGCGCCCGCCTGCGCCGGGGCCGGGTCGACGGCGTGTCGATCCGGTTGCGGCTGCTGAC
>NZ_JBFAIU010000588.1:0-2568 GCF_040654855.1 Asanoa sp. NPDC050611 | reverse complement strand
ACCTGTTCACGCGGTACGGCGGCGCCGAGGGCGGCGCGTTCCGCCTGGCCGTCGCCTGCTATCCAGTTCCACCGGGTGCCGGCGGGACCAGACAGGCCCGCGGATCGCGTACGCGCGGCGCTCGGTCAGCTGTTCGCCGCCGCGCCGCTGGATCCCGACTACCGGTCCGCGTGGCCGGCCGGCACCGTGGTCCGTGGTGTCACCGTCGCCGGCGACGTGGTCACGGTCGACCTCGGCGGTGTGCCGGCGCCCTCGCCGGTCGCCGCCCAGCAGCTCGTCTGGACGGTGACCGCGGCCAGCGCGCTGCCCGGCGTGCGGATCGGCGCCGGCGGCCCGGAGCTGCGGCGCGCGGCGGCCGTCGACACGCTCGCCCCGGCCTGGCTGATCAACCCGCAGCAGGGCGACGTCATCCGCGGCGGTCGGGTCGAGGTGCACGTCGCGGGCTTCGGCCGCACGGCCCGGCTGGAGATCGGGACGGAGTTCCGGCAGGACCTGACCCTCGAAGGTGGGAGCCCCGCGCAGCGTGAGGCGCATGTCACAGTGACCCTCGCACCGGGCCGATACACGCTGACCGTGACCGTCGACGGGCGCTCCGACGACCACGTCGTGCAGGTGGAATGAGGCCGGGCGGGTTCGGCACCGGGTCCCCTGCCTGGTTGGATGGCTGCGTGAAGACGTTCGAGGAGCTCTTCGCCGAGCTGCAGGCGAAGGCCGAGGCCGGCACGCCGGGCTCAGGCACCGTCGCCGCGCTCGAGCGCGGGGTGCACGCGATCGGCAAGAAGGTCGTCGAGGAGGCGGCCGAGGCGTGGATGGCCGCCGAGCACGAGGGTCCGGAGCGGGCCGCCGAGGAGATCTCGCAGCTGCTCTACCAGGCGCAGGTGCTCATGCTGGCCAGCGGCCTGAAGCTGGAGGACGTGTACCGACATCTGTGAGCCCCGCGCTCACCGATCCGGTTCACCTCTTCCATAGGAGTCTTTCGTATGCTGCGCATCGCCGTGCCCAACAAGGGCACGCTCGCCCGTCCCGCCGCCCAGATGCTCCGCGAGGCGGGCTACCGCCAGCGCACCGAGGAGCGCGACCTCGTCTGCCGTGATGAGACCAACGACGTCGAGTTCTTCTACCTGCGCCCGCGCGACATCGCCACGTACGTCGGATCCGGCGACCTCGACCTCGGCATCACCGGCCGCGACCTGCTGGTGGACGCCGGCAGCCCGGCCGACGAGCTGCTCGACCTCGACTTCGCCGGTGCGAGCTTCCGGTTCGCCGCCCACCCGTCGACGATCACGACGGTCGACCAGATCGCCGGCCGCCGGGTGGCCACCTCCTTCCCGGGCGTGGTCAACCGCTACCTGGCCGACAACGGCCTGACCGCCGAGGTCATCCGGCTCGACGGCGCCGTCGAGAACGCGATCCGCCTGGGCGTGGCGGACGTGGTCGCCGACGTCGTGGAGACCGGCGCGACGCTGCGGCAGGCGGGGCTCACGGTGATCGGCGACCCGATCCTGACCTCGACGGCGCTGCTGATCGGCCGGGACTCGGTCGCCTCGCCGCCGGTGGCCCAGCTCATCCGCCGCCTCCAGGGCGTGCTGGTGGCCCGGCGCTACGTGATGCTCGCCTACGACGTGCGGGCCGACCTGCTCGACCGGGCGACGACGCTAACCCCGGGCATCGAGTCGCCGACCGTCTCACCGCTGCACCGCGAGGGCTGGGTGGCGGTCCAGGCCATGGTGCTGCGGTCGGACGTACACAAGATCATGGATGAGCTGTACGACCTGGGCGCCCGCGCGATCCTGGTCACCGACATCCACAACTGCCGGCTCTGAGGGGCTGTGGCAGACTCGTTGGCCGTGGTGACGTTCCGCCCGCAAAGGGCCAGAAAGGTCGCGATCGGCGCGGCGATCGCGGTCGTGATCGTCTTCACCGCGGTCAGCTTCGGCCTGACCGGCTCGACGGGCGAGGGCAAGGCCGTCTTCCAGCGCGGTGACCAGACCGCGATGATCGGCCTCGGCATCGCCTTCGCGGCGGGCATCCTGCTCTTCCTCCGCCCGCGCGTCGACGCCGACGACAAGGGCATCCGGATCCGCAACGTGATCGGGTCGTACGACCTCCCCTGGGAGGTCGTCCGGGCCATCCGCTTCGAGCGGGGCGTCTCGTTCGCGGGCGCGGAGCTCCACGACGACGAGCTGGTCACGATCGTGGCCCTCCAGATCGTCGACAAGGAGTACGCCCTGGACGGCGTCCGCGCCCTGCGCGCACTGCTGGCCGCCCACCAGGCGTCGGCGACGCCGGCTCCGAGCGAACCGGCGGAGCCAGGAACGCCGATCACTCCGGCTGAGGCCGGCTGAGTCCGCGTCTACGACCCGGACCCCGCCCGGCGTCTGTTTCGACGTCCTGACCGGCTTTGTCGAGCGGGCCGCTGTCCAGGCCGCATTTGCTCTGCATCCATATCCGCATCGCAGGTCAGACGCGGTGATGGCTGCTGCCGGGCCTGGTCGACGCGCACACGCACCCCGGAGCTGAGGAGCCCGGTGCGCCGATGAGCGAAGAGGTCCTGCGGGACGACCTACG
>NZ_JBFAIU010000587.1:0-2573 GCF_040654855.1 Asanoa sp. NPDC050611 | reverse complement strand
CGCCGCGGCGCCCCCGCCCGCCGCCGCCGCGGCCGCCCCGCCGCCGGCACCCGCGGCACCGCCACGATCGCCGGCCGAGGCCGGGCCGTTGCCATTGGCACCCGCAGCGCCGCCACGGCTCGCGGCCGACCCAGGCGCGTTCCCGCCGGCACCCGCGGCACCGCCACGGTCCCCGGCCGAGGCCGGGCCGTTGCCATTCGCGCCCGCCGCAGCGGCACGCTTGTCGGTGGACGTGGGCGCAGTGCCATTGGGACCGGCCGCGGCCGCACGCTTGTCGGCAGATGCGGAGCCGTTGGGGCCTGCCCCAGCGCCGGCGCGCTTCGGGGTCGGCTCGGGCGGGTTGCTCGGTACGCCGGCGCGGCCCGTCGCCTTCGGGGCCGCCGCGCCGTCGGCGGGCGCCTTCGGGTCCGGTGTGCGGCGGGCGCCGCCCTTCCGGGCCGGCGTTTCCGGCTTGGCGTCGTCGGTCTCCGCGTTCTTCTTCGACGCGTTCTTGCGGCCCTTGCCCAGCAGGCCGCCCTTGCCGAAGAGGCCGCCCCTGGCGGGCTTCGACGTTTCCGGCGGGGTGCCGGTCGTGGGGGCCGTGCCGCTGATGGGCGCCGCGTTGTGTACCGGCGCTACCTCGCCATTGACCGGCGTCGGGGTGGCGCGGCCGGCCTGGGTCGCGTCGTGCCGGTGGCCGGCGGCGTTGCCCGCTGGGCCGGCCGGGCCTCGGTCGTAGTGGCGCGCTCCGTCGTTGGCTCGCGGCCCGTCAGCCGCGGCGGCTGCCGCCGCTCCGGCCGCGACTCCGCCGGGCGTCGACCCGGCCGACGCGCCACCGCGACCAGCGGAGGCGCCCTTCGCGGGCGCCGCGCCCGTCGCGGGGCCGCCGGCCGCCGGGGACCCGGACCCCGTCGCGGAAGCACCTGCCACCGCGGGCCCACTGGCCGCCGCGCCAGCGGCCGACCCGGACCCGCTGGTCACGGCAGGCTGGCTCGCCGCCGCAGACTTGCCACGCGCTGCAGGCTTGCCGGCCGCCGCGGACTTGCCGCCCGGGACCGACCCGGCGCCCGCCACCGACCCACCAGCCGGCGACTCCGCAGCCGCCGACCCACCAGCCGCCGACCCGCCGGCCGCAGATGCGGCAGTCGCCGACGCACCGGCCGCGGCCTTCCCGGCCGGTGCGGGGGCGGTCGCCCGGCCGCTCGAGGCCTTCCCACCGGCAGGGGCAACGCCGGCGTTGGGGGCGGTGGCCACCGGGGCGGGCTCGAACGAGATCGACGAGAGGACGGCGTCCGCGTTCTCCTCGCGGCGGCGGCGGGCGGCCAGGGCGAGCTCGAAGTCGCGGCGGGCCTTGACCGCGTCGTTGTAGGCCTCCGCGCGGATGCGTTGGGCGTCTTCGCGGGCCTTGGCCAGCACCTCGCGGGCCTCGGCGACGATGTCCGCCGCTTCCTCCTCGGCCAGGGCGACCATCTGCTGCACGCGCGCCGTGTTGCGGTAGACCGCGGGCCGGGCGCGCAGCATCTCGTGCAGGCGCTCCGCCTCGGCGCGGACCATGCCCAGCTCGTTCCGCAACGTGGCGGCGCTCTCCGCTTGTGCGGAGGCTTTGGCGAGCTGCTCACCCAGATCCAAGAGGCAACTTTCGACCTCTTCGCGGTCGTAGCCTGATTCGACGATGGAGAAGTCCATTAGCTCGCCCCCAGGTAGCCAGTAGTTCCCCTCCCGGCCATCCTCCCCGAGGCATTACCCCGTTTCGGGGCGTTCTGCGGAATTAAATCCACATTGGCCCACGCGCCCGGGCGGGTCGTCGATGGGCTCAGGAGTCGTCGCTGAGGAGCGTGTCCAGACCACTGATCTTGAGGACCCGGGCCACCACGCCGCGGGCGCCGGTGAGGCGGAGTGAGCCGCCGGCGGCGGAGCTGAGGTGGTGGCCCCGGATGAATGCCGACATTCCGGTTGAGTCACAGAACGTCACGGCATGAAGATCAACAACGATTGTGGTACGGCCGTCGCCGAGCACCTCGTCGATCCGCTCGCTGAGGTGCGGGGTGGTGCTCAGGTCGAGCTCCCCCGCGAGCCGGAGCACCACCACATCCGGCCGGTCCTCCCGGCTGACCGTCAATGTGACGGAGGCGTCGTCAATCGTTGCCACCAGGCAAGGATATAGCGAGCCAAGACCCGCCGCGCCCCGGGTACGACACCGTTATCAGCAGGTTACGCGCCCAGCGTGCCCACTGCGGCAAACCGACCCCGCGACCCGAGGGGCGTCATCCCGACAACCGGGCGGCGCGGCCCCCGTGGACACTTCGGCGCGCGCCGGACGCCGTCCGAACGAGAGCTTCCACTGAAGTGGGGATCAGCGACCGGTTCGCCGGACAACCGTCTGCCAACGACAGATCAATGGTCAATCAGGACCCCGGCGGTCCGGATTCGCACGACACGGGAACGCGGGCGGCGTGGTTGCGCCGATACAGTGCCCGCACGCCGCGACCCAGCCGGGCCATCGGCCTCGCCGCGGCGCCTCGGCGGGCGCCGAGGAAGTTGTGCTTGGTGATCGGCAGCGTGATGCCCTGGATGTCGGCTTCCTGGAAGGCGTC
>NZ_JBFAIU010000586.1:0-2577 GCF_040654855.1 Asanoa sp. NPDC050611 | reverse complement strand
GTCAGCAGGACCGGCAGCAGCCGCTCGTCGCCGGCCGTCCAGCCGGGATCGGTCGGGGTGACCACCGCTGCCACGCCCTCGATCCCGGCGAGCCCGTCGGCCGCGGCGGGGTCCGTCGTCACCACCTCGACCGGGCGCAGCGCGCCCACCAGGCCGGCGTCGGCCAGGTTGCGGTAGCCGACCGCCGCCGGGCTGTCGCCGCCCGCGATCGCGGCCAGCTCCGGCGACCCGAGGCGCAGGCCGAAGACCGGCAGGGCGAGCACGACCAGGGCCGCCGTGGCCAGCACCGCGGAGACCCAGCGGTGCCGCACGACCAGGCGGCCGATCGACAGCCAGCTGCGGCTCTCGGTCTTCGGCAGTCGGCGGCGCGGCCACTCCAGGCGCGTGCCGACCGAGACCAGCAGCGCGGGCAGCAGCGTCACCGCGACCAGCACGCTGACCAGCGGGATGAGCAGGCCGGCGAGGCCCACGCTGCGCAGGAACGGCAGCGGCAGGACGATCAGCGCGAGCAGGGAGATGGCCACGGTCACCCCGCTGAACACGACGGCCCGGCCGGCGGTGGCCATCGCCGTGCGGACGGCCTGTTCGTTGTCGGCGCCGGCCGCGCGCTCCTCGCGCCAGCGCATGATTATCAGCAACGCGTAGTCGATGGCGACGCCCAGGCCGATGAGGCCGACCAGGTACTGCACGATGAACGACACGTCCAGGCCCACGGTCAGGGCCAGCACCAGCAGGAACGTGGTCGTGATGGCGACCGCGGCGAGCAGCAGCGGCACGAGCGCGAGCAGTGAGCCGAAGGCCAGCGCGAGCACGACCAGGGCGCCACCGGCACCGAGGGCGATCTCCACGATGATCGGGCGGTCGGAGCCGCCGCCGCTCTCGTTGAGCGGGTCGACGCCCGTCACGAGCGGTTGCGCGCCGGCGACCGTGACCCCCGCGAGAGCCCCTTCGAGCTGCGGCAGGGCGGCGGCATAGGGGCCGGGTCCGGGGGTGAAGGGCGGATAGTCGAGGGCGTACGCGGTGCGGTCGGTCATGAACGGCGTCGGGTCGGCGACGTTCTCCGGCGACGCGACCCGCCAGCCGGGCCGGTCGAGGCGGGCGAACGCGGCGGCCAGCTCGCCGCGTACACCCGGATCGTCGAACGACCGACCCGCGGGGAGGGTGACGGTGACGACCAGCGGGTCCACGTTGCCGCCGCCACCGAAGGTGTCCTGGATCTTCTCGTTGGCCTCGTAGGCGGGCTGGCCCGGGAAGCTGAACTCGTAGCTGAGCCGGTCGATCGCCCGCGGCGCGAGGGCGCCGCCGACCACGGCGAGCACGAGCCAGCCGAGCATGACGAGCCGCCGGTGCCGGAGGATCCGTTCGGTCCACATGGTCAGCGCCGTCCCGGGGGTATAAGGAGACTTATGGTTTGCCTAGGCTACACAACATGCAACTCGACGACGACTCCGTCGTCCCCTGGACCGTGGTGCGGGCCAGCCACGCGCTGAGCCGGGTGTTCACCGCGGAGCTGGCGAAGGTGGGTCTGAAGCCGCACCTGTTCGGGATCCTGGCCACCCTGAGCCGCAACCCGGGGATGTCCTCGGCCGAACTGGCCCGGCAGGTGCGGGTGACGCCGCAGAGCATGGGCTCGCTGCTCCGCGGCCTCGTGGCGGACGGCCTGGTCACGCACCCGGAGCCGCGCCGCGGTCAGCCGCTGTCGGTGCGCCTGACCCAGGCGGGCGAGGACCTGCTCGGCCGCGCCTGGCCGATCATCGCCCGGATGAACCGCCCGGCGGCGCTGGGCCTGACCGCCGCGGAGGCGAGCCAGCTCAACGCGTTGCTGCACCGGGTCCTCGCGGCGACGGGTTAGGTCCGGGTCTGGAACGGCGCGCCGACGGGTCAGGGACCAGATCCGTCCTGGGCTTCGAGCGGCACACCCCGGGCGCACGGCGCTGGCCGCCGGCCCGGCGCCGGCGGCACCGGTGGGCGTGCTCGCCGGCGAGGCGGAAGAGTCGAATCGGCGGCCTGGCCCGCGTGCGCGACCAGAAAGCTGCCGACCGGCGAGGTCGAGGTCAACGCGACCGTCGTGTCCACATCGGACTCGATCCTGCCGGGCATGTCCCAGCTGTGCATCGTGCTGTCGGGTAGTTCGATCACCTTGCGGTCGGTGGTCGCCACGGCGGCGCGGAAGCGTCGAATCGGCGGTCTAGCCCGCGTGCGCGGCCAGGAACGTGTCCACATCGGATTCGATCGTGCCGAGCATGTCCCAGCCGTGCATCGTGCTGTCGGGTAGCTCGATCACCTTGCGGTCGGTGGTCGCCACGGCGGCGAGAAAGTCCTTCGCGGAGTCGCCGCAGAACGCGGACGGGTCCTCGGTGGCGCAGGCGAACAGCAGTGGCACCTTCAGGGCAGGGGCGGCGTCCGCCGGGTTGACCGGTGCGGTCGCGGCGGCCGAGAAGCGGGTGTCGTGTGCCGACAGCGAGACCACCGCGTCCGCGTCGCTTTCGCGACGAGAAGGTCCCGGAACTTGAACACGTCCAGGTTCGGCAGGAGATCGGCCTTCGACAGCGCCATGATCCAGATCCGCGGAAACTC
>NZ_JBFAIU010000585.1:0-2583 GCF_040654855.1 Asanoa sp. NPDC050611 | reverse complement strand
CGCCCTGCGCCTGCTGGACGGCGGCCGGGGCGGCGCCGAGCGGCACCGGTCGCTGCGCGCCGTGCTCGGTTGGAGCGACGAGCTGCTCGACGACGAGGAGCGGGGGCTGTTCCGGCGGCTGGCCGGCTTCGTCGGCGCGTTCGACCTCGGCGCGGCCGTCGCGGTCGCCGGGTTGCTCGGGCCGGTGGTCGTCGACGTGCTCGGCCGGCTCACCGACAAGAGCCTCGTCGTGCGCGTGGGTGAGCGGTGGCGCCTGCTCGCGACCGTGCGGGCGTTCGCGGCCGAGCGGCTGGCGGACGCCGGTGAGCGCGCCGACGTGTCGCGGCGCCGCCTGGTGTGGGCTGCCGGGACGGCTGAGGACCTGATCGGGCGCCGGCGCGACGACCCGGGTTGGGCCGAGGAGTTCGATATCGTCGCCGACGACCTGCGAGCCGCGCTGGCCGACGCACCGGCCGGTCGCGAGCCGGTGGCGCACCGGCTCGCGTGGGCAATGGCGGGGCTCGCCTACGCCCGACGGTTCCTGTCGGAAGCCGTGGCGCACGCGACCGATGCCGCGGGGCGGGCGGCGAACGCCGCGGCTGAAGCTGCCGACCTGGGGCTGGCGGCGTCGGCGACGTTCGCCGTCGGGCCGGCCGCGGGCGCGTTCGAGCTGCTCTGCGCCGCTGACGGAGATGCGGCGGCGTTCGCCCGCGCCGTGGTGATCGCCAACCGGTTCCCGTCGGGGTTCGCCGTCGAGGTGCCGCACGAACGGCTGGTCGCGCTGTTGGACGCGGCCGAGACCGGGGCCGCGGACCCGGTGGCCGCGGCGCACCTGGCCGCGGCGCGGGCGTGGAACGCGACCGGCGAGAAGTACCGGCCCGACCCGGCGCTGGCGGCGCTGGCCGTCGAAGCGGCTCGGCGCACCGGGTCGCCGGTGCTGCTCAGCGGCGCGCTGGACGCGCTCGGCGCCGTGGCCGCGCAGGAGGGCCGGCTCGGCGAGGCGCGGCGGATCGCGGGACAGCGGGTCGCGCTGCTCGCACAGCTGGACCGCGACGACCCGGCCGCGGCGGCGGAGATCCTCGACGTCCGGCACAGCGCCTGGTTGACGGCGCTGGCCGTGGGTGACCTGCCGGCGGCGCTCGCGGCGGCGGAGGCGATCCGCGCGGACGACCTGCTCGGCGTGCACCCGTATCGGCCGCTCGCCAAGCTCGTCCCACCACTGGTGCTGCTCGGCCGGTTCGCGGAGGCGCTGCGGCACGCGGAGCCGATGTGGGCGGCGTGGCGCCGATCGGAGGCACCCGTCGCGGCCTGGCTGGCGCCGGCGGCATCGTCGATCGCGATGGCGTGCGGGCTGCGTGGTGACGACGACGGGTTCCAGCGCTGGCAGGGCCGGGCCGAGCAGGCGATCGGCTCGGCCAACCCGAAACTCGCGGCGTACCACTCGGGTTTCGCCGTCTTCACCGCGGCGCGGGTCGCGGTGCATCGCGGGCCGTCCGCCGAGATGGTGATGACGGATCCGCAGGGGCCGCACGCGACCTATGCCGTCGCCGCGGCGGCCGAGCTGGCGGTGGTCGCCGGGTGGTCGGACGCGGCATCCCGGCTCGCGGCGGCGGAATGGGCCGGAGCCGAGAACCGCTGGGCCGCGGCCTGTCTCGACCGGGCACGCGGCCGGCTGAGCGGTGACCGCGACGCGTTCGCGCGGGCGGCGGCCGGCTTCGCGCGGGTCGATGCCGGCTTCGAGCGCGACCGCACCCTGGACCTGCTCAACAAGGCCTGACCCAGTCGACGTACGTCCAGCTCGTCCTCGGCACGCCGGCCCGGCCGCCGAAGCTGGCATGGCTGAACCGCCGCTCGTGGTCGTAGTAGAGCGCGGCGGTGCCGGGCAGCTGGTTGTTGCGGTAGGAGCCGAAGCCGGCGAACGGCAGGTAGAAGTAGTCGCAGGAGTGGAGCTCGAGCATGTCGCCGGCGTAGTGCTCGTGCGCGTAGGCGCAGAACACGTACGCACGGCAGGGCGCGGCCGCCCGGCCCGGGACGGTCACGCGGAGCACGGCGCGGCCGTCGAGGTCGATCGCGTCGATGCCCCGCTGCGTGCCGCCGAGCCGCTCCAGGTAGCGGTCGACCCGGTCCTGCAGGGCCTGCGCCTCGGCGCCGCTCAACCCGGCCGCGCTGGCCTGTGCCGCGAAATCCGGCGGCCCGGGGTCGGCCCGTGCCGGTTGTGCGTGGAAGCCGAGCAGGACGCCGACGAGCAGAGCCGCCATGGCCAGCAGACCGCGCTTCACCGCTGCCTCCCCCGTGCTGTGTCACCCAACGGCTGGGCGACAACCTGTCACGGACAGTGGTGACTGCATAGCTTGAGGTTGTTGATCCGACACGCGGTCAGGCGTCGGTCGCGGCCAGCCCCCGATCGAGACCCGCCCACTGGTCCTTGGTCGGCACGCCGGCGCCCGACGGGCACGAGCGCTTGAAGTCGCACCAACCGCACATGGGCCCCGGGGTCATGGGGAACGCCTCGTCGGGGTCGGCCCCGGCGGACACCGCCTTCTCCGCGTCGACGATGTCGCGGGCCGTGTCCTCGGCCCGGGCGACCTGGCGCGCCAAGGACGC
>NZ_JBFAIU010000584.1:0-2587 GCF_040654855.1 Asanoa sp. NPDC050611 | reverse complement strand
GATCAGCGCCACCGTCGCCGGCCTCACGTCGCTCTATGCCGGCTGATCCCCGGCGGTCGGGCGGCGGTCGTGCCGCCGTGCCCGTCGCGGCCGGCCGGGGTGGGCTCGGTCCGCGGCGCGGGGATGCCAGCCGCGCCACCAGGCGCCGCCGGGGACGCGGTTGGGGCGACCTGCCCCGCCGCGGTGACGCTCGACGCCGGCCCCGCCGCGCCACCGGGCACGGCGGCGCCGACGGCTGCGGTCCCGCCAGTGGCCACGGACGCGGTCGGGGCGAGCTCCGAGGCCGCGGTGACGCTCGACGCCGGCGGAGCCAGCGTCACGACCTGCCCCGTCCGGACCGACTCGGCGATCGCACACGTCACGCGGTGGGTCTCCAGGGCCTCGGCGTACGGCACCCGGATGTCGTCGCCGATGCCGCGGACCGCGTCCACGAACGCCCGGTCGACCGCGACCCGGGCCGCGTCCGGATCGCCCGGAATGCGGCGTTCCTGCCCCGACTCGTCCCGCACGACCAGCTCGTCCTCGCCCACGTACATCGCCAGTCCGTCGGCCACGATCTCCAGCCCGGCCCGCTGTTTCCAGCCCAGGACACAGGCCGAGCTGATCGTGCCGACCGTGCCGCCGGCGAAGATCAACGTCGCTGCGGTGGCCGCGTCGACGTCCGCGTCGGGGACCGGGGGTGGCGCCCCGGTGCCGGCGGCGTACACCGCGGTCACGGGGCCGACCAGCGCCCGCGCCAGGTCGACCACGTGCGCCGCCTGCTCCACCACCGGTCCGCCGGACCGGTCGGACCGGATCCACCACGCCACGGGAGGCACCTTGTCCCACCAGACACCGTTGACCAGCCGCACGGGCCGGTCGGCCAGCAGCTGGGCCGCCGTGCGCACCACGTCTAGATAGCGCCAGTGGTGACCCACCGCGGTGAGCGTGCCGCGGCGGGCTACCTCGGCGGCCACCCGGGTCGGCACCGCCAGGTCCACGGCGAGCGGCTTCTCGACGAAAAGGGCAGCTCCCGATGCCAGCACCGCTTCCTCGGCATGGCCGTGCGCGAATGGGGGAACACACACGTAGACAGCGTCGGGTTGAAGCGAGAGGAGGGCCGCCGCGTCCGGCAGCGCGGGCGCTCCACACGTCGTGGCCAGGGCCTCGGCGGCGGGAGTGACGACATCGGTCACACCGATGATCTCCACGTCGGCGAAACCGGACAGCACACGCGCGTGGCGTTGAGCGACATTTCCGGCGCCGATCATTCCGATCCGACACTTTTCGCTATACGCCATAAACCGGCCTTTCATCTCGAATGTCCGCTCCACACCAGTTACTTTTGCCACCGGCGTATGCGGATCAAACATCTGATAGGTGTCGGACATCCGGAACCATCGACACTTCCCGCGTCATCAAACGTTCACACAGGTGAGTGGGCAATGCGCAATTCCATGATCAGTATGTGTAAAAGCGGGCGTGGTTTGGGTCGGGCAAACCGGGGAAATGGAACGCGCTCGCCGCGGCGCCGAGGGGCACGGAAGCCCGACGCACATCGGCGGCACAACGGACAGCAGAACTGAAGGCATAGCGGATCGCGTCTGGGGGTGTGCCTGTGTGGCACTCGCGAACAACCGTTTCACCAGTGGTCGAGGCCTGGTCGACCTACCGCACCGGCTCCGCGGGACAATGGACGCCGCGCCAGCTCGTCGCCGCCAAACGCGGCACGACAGTGAGTGTCGTCATTCCCGCCCGTAACGAGGAAGCGACGATCGGTGCGATCGTCGCCACCATCCGGCAACAGCTCGTCGAACGGGTCCACCTCGTCGACGAGCTCATCGTGGTCGACTCGCGGTCGTCCGACGCGACCGCCCGGGTCGCGGCGGCCGCCGGCGCCCACGTGGTCAGCCAGGACCAGATGACCCGCGGCCTGCCGCGGCTCGAGGGCAAGGGCGACGCGCTCTGGGCCGGCCTGGTCGCGGCGAGCGGCGACGTCGTGGCGTTCGTCGACGGTGACCTGGAGGACTTCGACGCCCGCTTCGTCACCGGCCTGGTGGGGCCGTTGCTCACGGACCAGAGCGTCGGCTACGTCAAGGGCTTCTACCACCGTGGCCTGCACCACTCGGCCGGCGTGGTCGAGGCCGACGGCGGCGGCCGGGTCACCGAGCTGACCGCGCGGCCGCTGCTCAACCTCTTCTGGCCGGAGCTGTCGGGGTTCGTCCAGCCGCTCGCGGGTGAGTACGCGGGGCGCCGGACACTCCTGGAGCGGCTGCCGTTCGTCTCCGGCTACGGCGTCGAGATCGCGATGCTGATCGACCTGCTGGAGCTCGTCGGCCTCGACGCGCTCGCCCAGGTCGACCTCGGCGAGCGGCGCCACCGCCACCAGAGCACGGAAGCGCTCGGCCGGATGTCCGCCCAGATCATGCACACGGTCTGGGAACGCCTCCAGCGCCAGGGCTGGGTCACCACCGACTCGCAGCCCTCGACGATGCTCACCCAGTTCCGCCGCGGCGGCACCGACGCGCTACCCAACCTCGACCGCGAGATCGTCGTCACGGACGTCTCGGTCCAGGAGCGCCCGCCGCTGCGCGAGATGGCCGACCTG
>NZ_JBFAIU010000583.1:0-2592 GCF_040654855.1 Asanoa sp. NPDC050611 | reverse complement strand
AGGCGGTGAACGCGACGTAGCCGAGCGCCGCCAGGCCGAGCGGGGCGGCGAGCTGCTCGTGCAGGAAGATCCCGCTCCAGTTGGCGACGGCGGCCTCGACGGTGAGGACGGTCGCGCCCATCGCGCCGAGCAGCACGAGCGGGCGGCTCCAGCGGGCCCGGCGCACCGCCTGCGTCTCGTGGTCGGCGCTGGCCGGCAGCAGCGCGGCGGTCCAGAGCGCGGCCGCCGGTGCGAGCAGGACGGCCGCGAGTCCGAAGTGGACGGCGCGGGACAGGTCCAGCGCCGCGGCCCCCGAGGCGAGCAGCGAGCCGCCGACCGCACCGATGCTCCAGGCGGCGTGGCAGCCGTTGAGGATCGGCCGGCCCAGCTCGCGCTCGACGGCGACGGCGTGGGCGTTCATCGTGACGTCGAGGAGGCCGTGCGCGGCGCCGAAGAGAAGGAACGCGGCGGAGAGTCCGACCAGGTTCTGTGGCAGCGCCGTCCCGACGAGCAGCAGAGGCAGGACGGTGACGGCGCCGCGCACGACCCGGCGGCTGCCGAACCGCGCCGCGAGTCGCCCGGCGCCCTGCATGGCCAGCACGGCGGCGATCCCGAACGCGGCGGTCGTCAGGCCGAGCTGTCCCGCGGAGAGCCCGAGGTCGACTTTGACCGACGGCGCCCGCGCCGCCATGGTGGCTATCAACAACCCGTTCGCGGCGAACACCGCGGTGATCGCCCAACGTGCCCTGCCTGCCATGTCGTACGTCCTCCCGCCGGCGCCCCGCGCGGGCGCCACACCGAAACGACGAACGGTGGTACCGGCATATCTACCGGGCCGGCGGTTAATCTTGGTTTCGTGCGAAGTGATCATGCGACGCCCCGGGTCGTCGGGGAGGATGACTTCGCCGGACTCTCCGCCGCGCGGCTCCTGGACGTGGCTCGCGCCCTCACGATGGTGCTGACCCTGCCGCGGTCGGCGGCCGACCACGTCGACGCGCTCGTGGTGGTCAGCGGGCAGGGCGAACAGTGGCGGCTGAGCCACGCGATCCGGGCATGGGAGGCGAACCCGGCGCCGCGGCACCTGCTGGTGGCGAACGGGAACCCGGACGAGCGGACCTATGTGCCGCTGACCGTTGCCTATCTGCGCGGTCTGGGTTTGCGCCGGCTGGAGGGCGTGGTCATCCAACCGGAACCGGCGCCTAACACGGGGCTGCAGGCGGCGTGGATCGCCGCCGAGGTGGGGCGTCTCGGTATCGGCAGCGTCGCGCTCACCGTCTCGCCGTACCACCTGGTGCGGGTCTTCCTGACGGTCCTGAAGGCACTCGAGGGACGGCGGGTGGCGCTCATCCCGGTCCCGGTGACGGTGGCGCCGGACACGCCGGTGCCGGAGACGGGTGCCACGGCGTACGACCTGGTGCCGGGGGAGGTGCTCCGGATCGTGACCTATATGGACCGCGGCTGGCTGGCCACGCCGGCGGAGCTACGCGACTATCTCGACTGGCTGTGGCGCCAGCCCATCCTGCGCGACACCCTCGTCTGAAGCGGGCCGTCCTGCCGGGCGCTTCGCGCGACGTGCTCGTCTGAGGCTGCCTGCTCTGCCGGCGGCGCTTCCGCGGTGCGGTCGGTTGCGGCGGCCCGCCAGGCCGGCGGGAGGTTCCGCGGCGGGGTCGGTTGTGGCGGTCTGTTCTGTGGGCGGGAGGTTCCGCGGCGGGGTCGGTTGTGGCGGTCTGTTCTGTGGGCGGGAGGTTCCGCGGCGCGGTCGGTTGAGGTGGCCTGTTCTGTAGGTCGGAGGACCGGGACGCGGTTGGTTGAAGTGGCCTGTCCTGCGGGCGGGAGGTTCCGCGGCGCGGTTGGTTGAGGTGCCTGCCGTGCGGGCGGGAGGTTCGGCGGCGCGGTTGGTTGAGGTGCCTGCCGTGCGGGCGGGAGGTTCCGCGGCGCGGTTGGTTGAGGGGCCTGCCCTGCGGGCCGGAGGTTCCGCGACGCGGTCGGCCGAGGCGGTCTGTTCTGTGGGTCGAGCGCTCCGCGGCGCGGTTGTCCGGCGTCGCCCGTCCTGCCGGCCGGAGATGGGGGTCGCCGGCCGGCAGGGGGCGGCGGCCGCCGAGCTGCCCAGCCGGCGGCCACGCCCGGGACGCGGGTGATCACCGTAGGCGCCAACCCGGAAGTGACCGCCGCGTTCCTGCCGCTCAACCTATTCCAACTGGTTCCATCTGGTCAATGTGCAATCTCAACTTGTTCCAACAAGATGACATGACAAGGGTGCCTGTGGTGGACTCGCGGTGGCCAACCGGAAAGCGAGCGTCTCCATCGTGGAACCCACCACCGAATATCGCCGCGTGCTCGACGACCTGGTCCGCCGGATCACGTCGGGCGAGCTCGGGCCGGGCGAGAAGCTGCCCTCGACGGTGCGCCTGGCCGCCGAGTACGAGGTCAGCATCTCCACCATCCATCGCGTCACCACGACCCTCGAGGACCGCGGGCTGATCCGCGGCGTGCCGGGGAAGGGGCGGTACGTCCGGTCCTGACTGGTGTCCTGGAACTCGGTCGTGCGGATCACCGCCATGCCGACCGCCGCCGCCCCGGCCAGCTCGCCGTCCGCACCGTCGCCGACGAACC
>NZ_JBFAIU010000582.1:0-2606 GCF_040654855.1 Asanoa sp. NPDC050611 | reverse complement strand
GAACCGCTCGGCAACCGCGTGGTCATCGCCGCGACCGACGGCGCTCGGAACTGACTCGGCTCGGAGCCCTGGGAGCGCCTCTGACGCCGGTCGTTCAGGCGGTTGCCATGCGCTGCGCGCCGATGACGGAAAGGAGCTGCAGTTTCTCGTAGCTCTCGCTGCCGGGAGCCGCGGTGTAGACGAGCAGGTAATGCGACTGGTCGGGGTCGAGAAGGCGCTGGCACGTCAGTTCGAGGAGCCCGACCTCGGGGTGGACGAAACGCTTGACGTCGCCGTGCAGGACGCCGATCTCGTGGTCCTCCCAGAGGGTGCGGAACTCGTCGCTGCGGGCCAGCAGGAGCTGCTGGAGGTGGGCGGCCCAGGAGCCGGGCCCGCGGAGCGTGACCACCTGGCGGAGTCCCGAGGCGAAGACACGGGAGTGCAGCGCGTGGTCGTCGGGGTGGTAGAGGGCCCGGCTCGCCGGGTCGGTGAACCACCGGTAGCCGATGCTGCGCGCCGGGCCGCGCCACCGGGTGTGGTCGCCGGTCAGCGCCACGCCCGGTGGGGTCTGCCGCAGCGTCTCGCCCAGCTCGGTGACGATCTCGGCCGGGGTGTCGGCGAGCCGGTCGAAGATGCGCAGCAGGCCGGGGCTGATGTGCTCGCTGATCGCGCCCCGCGTGGGCGGGTTGTGGCCGGCCAGGCGGAACAGGTGGTCGCGCTCGTCGAGAGACAGGTGCAAACCCTGCGCGATCGAGGCGATCATCTGCGGGGACGGGTGGGGGCCGCGCTCGCGCTCCAGCCGGCTGTAGTAGTCGGTGGAGATGTGGCAGAGCGTGGCGACCTCCTCGCGGCGCAGGCCGGCGGTGCGGCGGCGCTGGCCGTGTGGGAGACCGACGTCCTCGGGCTGGAGTGACTCGCGGCGGCGGCGCAGGAACTCGGCGAGCCCGGCTCGATCGATCATTCTTCGTTTCTACCACCGGCGCGTACGCGCATCCTCGGCCTGTCGATCCCCCCTTCGCGGTGCCCGCAGCCTGTGATCGGCAGGCCGTGGTTATGCCCGTGAATGACGCGCAACCTGAGAGCGCATCCGCATTCGGCGGAACCACGAAAGCGAAGGGGCAGCACAATGGCACGCATCCGGCCGGACATCACCGTTCCCGACCTCTCCGGAAAGCTCGCCGTGGTCACCGGCGCCAGCGACGGCGTCGGACTGGGCCTGGCGACCCGGCTCGCCGGCGCCGGGGCCGAGGTCGTCATGCCGGTCCGCAACCGGCGCAAGGGCGAGGCGGCGGTCGCGACGATCCGGAGCCGGCACCCGCACGCCGCCGTGTCCCTCCGGGACGTCGACCTGGCGTCGCTGGACTCGGTGGCCGCCCTGGGCGACCGGCTGCGCGGCGAGAACCGCCCGATCCACGTCCTCGTCAACAACGCCGGCGTGATGACGCCACCGACCCGACAGTCCACGATGGACGGATTCGAGCTGCAGTTCGGGAGCAACCACCTCGGTCACTTCGCGCTGGTCGCCAACCTGCTGCCCCTGCTGCGGGCGGGCGCCGCCCGCGTGGTCGCGCAGATCAGCGTCGCCGCCGACGAGAACGCCATCAACTGGGACGACCTGCACTGGCAACGGTCCTACCACGCGCGCCGCGCGTACAGCCAATCCAAGATCGCGTTCGGACTGTTCGGTCTCGAGCTGCACCGCCGGAGCCAGGCGGCCGGCTGGGGCATCACCAGCAACCTCTCCCACCCCGGCATCGCGCCCACCAACCTGCTCGCGGCGCGCCTCGAGTTGGGCAGGACGAAGGACGCCGTCGGCGTGCGGCTCATCCGCGCGCTCTCCCGCGGCGGCATCGTCGGCACGGTCGAGACGGCGGTGCTGCCGGCCCTGTTCGCCGCCACCTCCCCAGACGCGGGCGGCGCCCGCCTCTTCGGCCCGAGCCGGTTCCGGCACATGTCCGGCCCGCCCGCGGAGCAGGCCGTCTACACGCGGCTGCGCGGCGCGGACGACGCCGCCCGCATCTGGCGGATCTCGGAGGAGCTCACCGGCACGGCCTTCCCGGCCGCCCTGCCCGCGAGGTGACGACGGCTCGTCAGTCGACGACGTCGTAGACGAGGAGGCCGTCGGCGGTCAGCCGGGCACCCGCGGAGACGGCGTGGCCGGCGATCCGGCCGTCGTGCAGGATGTGACCCACCTCGAGCCCGCGCGCCAGCACGGCGAAGTCGGCGATCAGGCGGCGGTGGCAGCGCCACCACAACGACTCGCTGCACATGACCGCGGTCGACGGCCCGGCCAGCACGCCGTCGATCGCGGCGAGGAAGTCGGGGGTGCGCATGTGCCCGGCGTAGGCGCGGAACGCCGGCACCTGCCACCACACGTCGGGCGACTCGGCGGTGAGGTGCCGGCGACCACCGAGCCGGACCTCCCACTCGTATCCGACGCCGGCGGCGGGCAGCCACTGGGCGAGCGCCTCCCGCCGGAACTGCGGATGGGCCCGGCTGCCGGGAAACCGCCGCACATCGACCACGCGCGCCACACCGGCGCCGGCGAGCAGGCCGGTCAACTCGGCCTCGCTCGCGGCACCGTGCCCGATGGTCAGCAGCCGCTTGCCCACGACGGTGGAGTACCC
>NZ_JBFAIU010000581.1:0-2609 GCF_040654855.1 Asanoa sp. NPDC050611 | reverse complement strand
GACCTGGCCGACGGTCGCCCCGATTACCGGCGCGCCCTACCAGGGCGCGCCGCAGGACACCAAGTCACAGTGGGAGCGGTCCGGTGCTGCTCGGTAGGTTACGCATTCGCGGGAAGCTCGCGCTGCTGCTCATCGCCCCGCTGCTCGGCATCGTCGCCCTGGCGGTGCCGGTGGTCGGCGACCGCGTGAGCATCGCCGAGCGGGCTGACGAGACCGCCCGCACGGTCGACGTCGCCGGCCAGGTCGGCTCGCTCATCCAGAACCTCCAGCAGGAGCGGATGCTCTCGATCGGCTACCAGTACAGGGTCGTCGAGCGCGGCCGGCTGCTGCTGCAGAGCGCGCAGGTCACCGACGACGTCGCCGACCTGCGTGCGGCCCCGGGCCTGCCGAGCGAGCTCGTGCGGGCACTCGACGCGCTGCCGGCGCTGGCCACCGTGCGCTCCTCGGTGCTCACGGGCGAGGCGCGGCCGGACGTGGTGCTGGCGACGTTCAGCGGCGAGGTCGCCCGCTTGATCAACTCGCTGCAGCTACGCAACAAGGCGGACACCACCACGCCCGCCGGCCGGCAGATCATGGCCTTGGACTCCGTGCTCCGGTCCGACGAGGGCATCAGCCTCGTCGCGACCCAGATCGTGCTGCTCGGCGCCCTGGGCGAGAACGCGCCGCCCAACCTGTCCACCACGACCATGGCGATCCTCCTGCAGGACGTCGAACGGTTCCGCGCCTACGCGACGCCGGAGCAGAACGGCGTGTACGACCTCGTCCAGCAGGGCGTCGACGCGCGCAGCACCAGCGGCAACTTCCTCGGCCGGTTCGCCGAGGACCCGCTGGGTGCGCTGAAGGACATCAAGCTGGCGCAGCTCTTCCCGACGGCCGAGTCGCTCATGACGCTCGGCCGGTTCGTCGAGAAGCGGATCATCGCCGACGTCAAGGTGGAGGTCGCCGAGCGGCAACGGCGGGCCCTGACCGAGGCGTACGGCGTCGGCCTGGCCTGCGTACTCCTGCTGCTCTGTGTCGTGCTGTTGAGCATCGCCGTGGCTCGGGCCGTGGCCCGCCCGCTGACCCGGCTGACCCGGTCGGCCGACGGCGTCGCCAAGGTCGCCGAGGCCGAGCTGACGAAGGTGGCCGACGGCGAGCTCGACCCGTCGGTGCCCGTCCGCCTGGAAGCGGTCGACGTGCGCGCCCGCGACGAGGTCGGCGACCTCGCGCGGGCCTTCGAGCGGGTCCAGGCCACCGCCGCCCGGCTGGTCGAGCGGCAGGTCGCCGGCCGCCGCAACGTCGCGCAGATGTTCGGCCACGTCGGCCGCCGCACGCAGAACCTGGTCGGGCGCCAGCTCGCGCTGATCGACCGGCTGGAGCGGCAGGAGACCGACCCGGGCCGGCTGCAACACCTCTACCGGCTCGACCACATCTCCAGCCGGCTGCGGCGCAGCGCGAGCAGCCTGGTGGTGCTCTCCGGCTCGGCCGGCGCCGACAGCCACGTCGCGCCGCTGCCGCTCACCGACGTCATCCGCCTGGCGCTCGGTGAGATCGAGGACTACCTGCGCGTCGACATCAAGGTGCCGACCGAGGTGAGCATCGCGCCCTCGATGATCGGTGACCTCGTCCTGGTGCTCGCCGAGCTGATGGAGAACGCGACCACGTTCTCGCCGCCGCACACCCGCGTCACGGTCACCGGCGTGGTCAGCGACCCCGGCATCCGGCTCCTCGTGGTGGACCACGGCCTGGGCATGTCGCCCGAGCGGATGGCCGAGGAGAACGCCCGGCTGGCCCGGCGCGAGCGGCTCGACCTGGTGCCGACCGAGGTGCTCGGGCTCTTCGTGGTCGGCCGGCTGGCCCGCCGGCACGGCATGCGCGTCACGCTGACGCCGACCCCGGGCGGCGGCGTCACCGCGGAGCTCGAGGTGCACGAGCGCGACCTGGTCACCGAGGGCGAGGCGCCGCCGGTCGCGGCGGTGGCCCGGGCCCGGGTGAGCAGCGCGCCGGAGCTGCCCGCGGCGCTGGAGGACCGGCCGATCTCCCCGCCGGTGCTCGGCGGCGACGGCTCTGCGGCGCCCGTCTACGACCCGTTCCGGCCCGACCGCCGCAGCGGCGTCGGGCGCGGTGGATCATCCGCGGCACCGGCCGCCGGGCCGGCACCCGCGCCGGCCGGTGCCGCGGATCCCCAGCCGGCCGCTCCGGAGGCGGCAGCGCCGGCACCGGATCCCGAGACCGCCGAGTCCGCACCGCCGGCCGCGGCCGCGCCCGAGTGGCCGATCCGCCAGCGGGTGCCGGGCCGCACCGACCCGCCGACGCCCAGCCCGGCCAAGGCCACCGAGGACGGCAAGCCGGAGTCCCCGGCCCCCCGACGGCTCACCCGCCGGCACGGCGCGCCGACCGGCAACGTGCCGGGCTTCGACGAGGCGGCGCTCAGCCGGGCCAGCCGGATGCTCGCCAACGGGCAACCGTGGAACGCGTTCGTGCCGCAGCCGCGCGGCGCCGGTGAGGCCGAACCGACCCAGAAGGCGGGCGTGCCGCCGGCCAACGAGCGCCCGACCCGGCCGGCCACCCCGCCAGCGGCCGATCTCGTTGATGAACAGCTCGATGCGGTCGTCCTCGCCGTAGCCGCG
>NZ_JBFAIU010000580.1:0-2610 GCF_040654855.1 Asanoa sp. NPDC050611 | reverse complement strand
GCGTCGTCGAGGTGGTTGGTCGGCTCGTCGAGCAGCAGCGCGGCCGGGCGGCGGATCAGCATCGCGGCCAGCGCGAGCCGGCCGCGCTGCCCGCCGGAGATCTCCGCGAGCGTGCGGTCGTGCTGCACGTCGCCCAGGCCGAGGCCGGTCAGCACCAGTCCCGCGCGGCGGTCGGCGTCCCAGGCGTCGGTCTCCTGCGCCCGGTCGAGCAGCTCGCCGTACTCCTCGAGCGGCCCGATCGGGTCGTCGACCAGCGCGGCGCTGAGCCGGTCGAGATCGGCCAGCAGCGCGCGGGACTCGCGCAGCGCGTCGTCGACCACGTCGGCGATCGTCGCGGCCGGGTCGAACGGCATCTCCTGGTGCAGGAAGCCCAGGTCGGGCGGGCGGACCACGCTGCCGCCGTCGGGCTCGTCGACGCCGGCGAGCAGGCGCAGCAGCGTCGACTTGCCGGTGCCGTTCTCACCGATCAGGCCGATCCGGTCACCGGGCGCGGCGGTCAACGACACGCCGTCGAGCACGCGGCTGCCGCCGTACGTGCGGACGAGGTCATGGGCGAGCAAAGGGGATTTGGACATGGCGCACCACCGGGAAGAAAATGGGAGCTTTCGCCCGCCGGGCAGTGCCTCGGTCGCGGGCGCGGGTGGTGTCAGCGGCTCACATCGCCGACCACTATAGCGGGCCGTTGACCACTTCCGCGATCGTCGCCGCCCACGCCAGCAGTTGCTCGTCGGCGCCGCGCCGGCCGGCGAGCTGGAGACCGAGCGGCAGGCCACCCGCCTGACCTGCGGGAACGCTCAGGGCTGGGGCCCCGGCCACGCTGAACGGCACCGACATGCGGGCGTCGCCGGTGTGGTCGAGGCCACGGGGCGCCGTGCCGGGAGCGGCCGGGGTGACCCAGACGTCGACGTCCGTGTCGTCGTAGGCCGCGACGAAGCCCCGCCGCCAGCGCAGCGCGGCCGCGTAGTCGTCGGCCGTCAGCGCCAGCCCTTCCCGGACCGCCTCCGCGGTCTGTGGGCGGTAGCGGTCGCCGTGCTCCGGGAACCAGCCGGCGTGGCTGCGGGCGAGCTCGTACCGGTTGATCACCCGCATCGCCGCCACGTCCACATCGGACAGGAACGCCGTCGTACGCACGGCGTAGCCCGCCTCCCGCAACATCGCGATCCGGCCCTCGAACGCGCTCCGGGCCACCGCGTCAGCCTGTGCCAGATAGGCCGGCGCGGGCACGCCGAGCACCGGCGGCGGCCCGGCGTCGACCGGGGTCCACTCCGGACACACCAGGCCGGCCACGAGCGCGGCCCCGGCCACGTCGGCCGTGAACCAGCCCACCGTGTCCAGCGACGGCGAGTGCGGGAGCATCCCGTCCGCGGGCACCCGGCCGTGCGTCGGGCGGAAGCCGACCACGCCGCAGAACGCCGCCGGCCGGACCACCGAGCCCAGCGTCTGCGAGCCGAGCGCGAGCGGCACCATCCCGGCCGCGACCGCCGCCGCCGAGCCGCTGCTGGACCCGCCGGGCGTGTGCGCGGGGTCGTGGGGGTTGCGGGTCGGCCCGGGCGCCGCGCTGGCGAACTCGGCCGTCACCGTCTTGCCCACCACCACGCAGCCGGCCGCCCGCAGGCGGGTCACGAGCGAGGCCTCGGGGCCCTCGAACAGCTCGGGCGGCAACGCCGAACCGGCGCGGGTGGGCAGGCCTTCGACCCGGTAGATGTCCTTGACAGCCAGCGGCGCGCCGGCCAGCGGGCCGGCGCTGACAGCGGGCGTCCCCGGCCGCTCGGGCAGGAACGCCTGCAGCAGCGGGTCGACCGCGTCGATCCGGTCGAGGTACGCGGCGAGCGGCACCCGCTCGGCCAGCGACCGCGGCCCCACCAGACCTTCCATCGGGCACCAAACTACGCGAGCGGAAGGGTAGCGGGCCGATCCGGGGGTACGTTCGGAGCATGGCCGACGAGACCGTACCCAGGCCCAGTCAGGCAGAGGCGCTCCGCGAGTTCTGGACCGGGCTCGGCACGTTCCGCCGGGCCGGCGTGGTCACACTGGCCGCGGTCGAGGTGGTCTGCACGACCGCCGCCGCGCTCGACCTGCTCCGCCGCCCGCAGCACCTGGTCCGCGGGCCCAAGGCCCTCTGGTGGCCGGCGATCTTCGTGCAGCCGGTCGGCTCGATCGCCTACCTGACCTGGGGCCGACGGCTGCGCAGCAGCGCCGACGTCACGCCCTGAGCACCGCGAGCAGCTCGGCCAGCCCACCCTCGCGGGTCACCGCACCGCCCACACCGAGCGCCTCCGCGCCGGCGGCCAGGAAGTCGCGCGCGTTGTGCGCGCCGATGCCGCCGGTCGCCACGAACCGCACGTCCGGGAACGGCCCGCGCACCTCGCGCAGCCAGCCGGGGCCGAGCGAACCGGCCGGGAACGCCTTGAGCCAGGTGCAGCCCGCCTTGACCGCGTGGTGCACCTCGGACGGGGTGGCCACGCCGGGCAGGTGCGGCAGGCCGGCGGCCGCGCTCGCGGCGACCACGTCGAGGTCGAGCCCGGGCGCCACGGTGATCCAGCAACCGGGCGGAGTGGTCGGCGTCCACCATGTGGCTGCTCGTCGGCAGGGCCAGCACCTGGTGCGGCC
>NZ_JBFAIU010000579.1:0-2625 GCF_040654855.1 Asanoa sp. NPDC050611 | reverse complement strand
GTCGGCGACACCTTCGTCGTCGGAGGCGCTGCCGTCGGCGCCGCCGTCGTGGCCGCCGGCGTTCGTGCCGCCGTCCGCCGGGCCCTCGCCGGCACCACCGTCGGCGCCGCCGTCCTGGCGGCCGGGCATCGCGCCGCCGTCGGCCGGACCTTCCGCGCTGCCAGCGCCGGTCGTGGCCATGTCGTCGTCGTCGAGTGTCATCGAGTTGCCCCCTCGTGCTTATGACGCCCCCAAGGGGCGCTTCAGCAGTCCTCGTACCCGCCGAACGATCACCTGTAACCCCAGAATGACCCGTCCGGGCGGGCCTGCGCGGCCGAATCCGGGGTAAGTCAGGACGCGTGATTCTCGTCGGCACCTCCGGCTGGCAGTACCGGGACTGGCGCGGCCCCTTCTATCCCGAGAAGCTGCCGCAGAAGGCCTGGTTGGAGCACTACGCGACCCGGTTCGCGACCGTGGAGATCAACAATGCGTTCTACCGGCTGCCGGAGCGGGACACCTTCGTCCAGTGGCGGAAACGGACGCCCGAGGACTTCTGCGTCGGTGTCAAGATGAGCCGCTACCTCACGCACATCAAGCGCCTCAAAGACCCCGAGGAGCCGGTCAAGCGGTTCCTGGACCACGCGGAAGGGCTCGGCGACCGGCTCGGCCCGGTGCTCGTGCAACTCCCGCCGAACCTCAAGGCCGTCCCCGCCGACCTCGACGCGGTGCTGCGGCAGTTCCCGCGGGACGTGCGCGTCGCGGTCGAGCCGCGGCACGACACCTGGTGGACCGACGAGATCAGGGAGATCCTCACCAGGCACCGGGCCGCGCTGTCCTGGGCCGACCGGCTGGGCCGGCCGACGACACCGCTGTGGCGCACGGCCGACTGGGGTTACCTGCGGTTCCACGAAGGACGGGCGACGCCGCGGCCACGGTACGGGCGCAGCGCGTTGCGCACCTGGGCGGGCCGGCTGAAGGACGCCTTCGGGGCCGACGCCGACGCGTACGTCTACTTCAACAACGACCCGGGCGGTGCCGCCGTCGTCGACGCCGAGGTGTTCGCGCGGCAGGCGGCGGCGCTGGGCCTGACCCACTCGCGCACGCCATGAGCCCCCGCGTCCTGGTCACCAACGACGACGGCATCGACGCCGTCGGCATCCGCGTGCTCACCGAGACGCTGCGGGGACGCGGGCTCGACGTCGTCGTCGCCGCACCGCGGATCGACTCCAGCGGCACGAGCGCGGCGCTGACCGCGACCGAGGACGAGGGTCGTGTGCTGATCGACCAGCGCGACCTCGGGTACGCGATCGCCGGCTCCCCCGCCTACATCACGCTGCTCGGCCTGCGCGGTGCCTTCGGGCCGCCGCCGGACCTCGTGGTCTCGGGCATCAACCGGGGCGCCAACGCCGGCCGTGCGGTGCTCCACTCCGGAACGGTGGGCGCCGCGCTGACCGCGTCCGCCGCCGGCTGCCGGGCGATGGCGGTCTCGCTGGACATCCTGTCGCCGGAGCAGGCGACCACCGCGAGCGGTGGCGCCGTGATGCGAATGTCCAAAGCGGACGAAGCGGCCCGCAACTGGTCCACGGCTGCCGCGACCGCGGTCGACCTCGTCGACGCGCTGGTCGCCGCGCCGGCGGGCGTGGTGCTCAACGTCAACGTGCCCGACCTGCCCGCGGACAAGCTCCAGGGCGTACGCCGGGCGACCCTGGCCGCCTTCGGCCAGGTGCAGATGGCCGTCGTCGAGACCGGCGAGGGGTTCGTCCGCACGGCGCTCGAGGAGTCCGGCGAGCAGCTCGCGCCCGGCACGGACCTCGCGGCCCTGGCCGACGGCTACGCCACGGTGACGGCGCTGCGGGCGCTGACCGAGCTCACCGACGTGAATTTCTAGCTCGCGGCGACCGCCGCGGTCTCGGCGTCCCACAGCGCGATGACCACGCCCAGCACGAAGACCTGCGCCGGCACGGGCACCACCGGCAGGTCGAGCTCCACCTCGCGGCGCCAGACGCTGACGCGGCGCGCGTGGCCCACCGCGTTGCCTCCCAGGTAGAGGTCCTGGCGCTGGCTCCACATCGAGTGGCGGCGGAACTCGTAGGTCTGGCCGGCGTACCTCACGGTCCAGCGCTTGCGTCCCACCCGGTCGGCCGCGGCGATTTCGGTGCCGGCCTCGTCGACCATCGTGGACTTCGTGCCCCACGCGTTGGACCGCACCTCGTAGCGGTGGCCGTCGAGCGTGAACGCGCCGCCCTGCTTCCAGAACGACGCTTCCCACGTCGTCAACGGGCGGCCGTCGAGCGCGACCTCGTACCTGTTGCGCCAGCTACTGGTCGGGCGCGCCGTCAGCATGACCCCACGCTAGCCGCGCAGGGCAACCGGGCGACCGTCCCAGCGCCACGACTCGCGCCGGGGGTGGCCCGGCAGCTCGGCCCGGCCCGTCGCCCACAGCAGCCGCTCCCACGGGTCCGGGTGCGCCGGCAGGTCGGGGAAGAGCCGCGCGACGACCCGCTCGCACAGGTCGGCCGGCGGCTGCCAGGGCAGGCCGAGCGTGCCGGTCCCGGCGGCGCCAGCACCACCGGGATCGGCACCACCGGCTCCTCAGGCGCCGGCAGCGCCCGCTGCACCCCGTCCGGGAACATCACCCGGTAGCCC
>NZ_JBFAIU010000578.1:0-2631 GCF_040654855.1 Asanoa sp. NPDC050611 | reverse complement strand
CCGCCAGGCTGCCCAGAGCCCGAGCAGCACCACGGGCAGCGCCGCGTAGTAGAAGTAGTACGCGTCGGTCAGGTCCAGCCCGAACAGCTCGCGCGGCACGCTCTGCAGGCCGTTCTCGCCGCCGGTCAGCCCACGCCGGTTGTTGGCGATGTAGTAGATCATCTGCGCGAAGGCGAGCGTGACCATCGCGAAGTAGATGCCGGTCCGGCGCACCGCGAGATAGCCGATCGGCACCGCGAGCGCCGCGGCGACCAGGGCGCCGGCCAGCACCGCGACCGGGAAGGGCACTCCGGCGTGGATGGCCACCAGACCCGTCGCGTACGCGGACGTGCCCCAGAACGCGGCGTGCCCGAACGAGAGCAGGCCGGTGTAGCCGAGCAGCAGGTCGACCGCCACGGCGAACAACGCCCAGCAGAGCATGTCCACGGCGACCGCGGGATAGAGCCCGTTGGGCAGCCAGAACGCGACCGCGAGCCCGGCGGCCAGCAGCACCCAGCGCAGCCAACGCGGCGCGCCGGCGACCGCCCGCAGCACCGAGGGCGACTGGCGGGGTTTCGCCTCGACCGTCATGCCGGTGCCTCCTCGCGGCCGAACAGCCCGGCCGGACGCCACAGCAGGACGGCCGCCATGATGACGAAGACCGAGGTCTGCGCGACGATCGGCCACTGGTCCAGATAGGACTCGCCCCAGGCCTGCACGAGCCCGATGCCGAAGCCGGCGGCGACCGAGCCGAAGATCGAGCCGAGGCCGCCGATCACCACCACCGCGAACACCACGATCACCAGGTCGGCGCCCATCAGCGGGTTGACGGCCCGCATCGGCGCGGCCAGCACCCCGGCGACGCCGGCGAGCGCGATGCCGAAGCCGAACACCGGCGTCACCCACCGCCCCACGTCGATGCCGAGCGCCCGGGTCAGCTCCGGGCGCTCGGTCGCCGCCCGGACCACCATGCCGATCCGGGTGTGTCCGAGCAGCCACCAGACCCCTACGCAGGCCACGACGGCGAAGGCGAGCACGAACACGCGATACGCCGGGAAGTCGAACAGTCCGAAGTCGACGGTGCCGGTCAGGCCGGCCGGTGTGCCGTACGGGCTCGACGTCGTGCCGTACCGCAGCTTCACCAGATCCTGCAGCACCAGCGTCAGGCCGAAGGTGAGCAGGAAGTTGTAGAGCGGGTCGAGGCGAGCCAGCGGGTGCACCAGCGTGCGTTCGACGGCCGTCCCGGCCACGCCGAGCGCCAGCGGCACGATCACCAGCGCCCACCAGAACGGGATGCCGAACTCCGTCAGCAGCAGGTAGGTGCCGACGGCGCCGAGCATGTAGAACGCGCCGTGCGCGAAGTTGACGACCCGCAGCATCCCGAAGATGACCGACAGGCCGAGGGCGAGCAGGGCGAGGAACGCCCCGCTCACCAGGCCGTCGAACGTGTGCTGGAGAAAAGAGCTCATAGCTTGCAGTCGGCCGACGGGGTACGGAACGCCTCGGCCGCCGGGATGGTCTTGAGGATCTTCACGTAGTCCCAGTCCTCGGTGACCTCCGCCGCGGGCTTGACCTGGGCGAGGTACGCGTCGTGGATGACCCGGTGGTCCTCGGCGCGGATCTTCCCGTTGCGCAGGAAGACGTCGTTGATGCTCTTGCCCTCGAGCTGCTTCACCACGGCGTCCGCGTCGTCGGTGCCGGCCGCCTGCACCGCCTCGAGATACTGCGTCGCCGCCGAGTAGTTGGCCGCGTGGGCGAACGTCGGCCGCGAGCCCGTCTCCTTGAGGAACCGGTCCGCGAACGCCCGGTTCTCCGCGTCGAAGTTCCAGTACCAGGCGTCGGTGTACGTGGTTCCGGCCAGCGCCGCCGGGGTCAGCGAGTGGATGTCGGTGAGGAACATCAGGCCGACCGACAGGTCGACGCCCTTCTCCCGCAGCTTGAACTCGTTGTACTGCTTGACCAGGTTGACCAGGTCGCCACCGGCCTGCATGGTGCCGAGCACGTCCGGCTTCGGGTTCAGCGTCGGCGCCTTGAGCAGGAACGTGGAGAAGTTGTCGTTCGGGAACGGCGTCGCGTCCTTGCCGACGATCGTGCCACCGGCCCCGGTCACCGCGGCCGAGAAGCTCTTCTCCATGTCCTGCCCGAACGCGTAGTTCGGGTAGACGATGTACCAGTTCTTCGCGCCCTGCTCGGTCACCGTCCTACCGGTGCCGTTGGCCAGCATGTACGTGTCGTACGCGTAGTGGAACGTGTACTTGTTGCACGACTTGCCGGTCAGGTCGGTGGTCGCGCCGCTGATGTTGAAGTAGAGCTTCTTCTTCTCCTTGGCCACGTCGGCCACCTTCAGCGCCGCCGACGAGGTGGGCACGTCGAGGATCGCGTCGACGCCCAGCCGGTCGTACATCTCGGCGGCCTTGGTGTTGGCCACGTCCGGCTTGTTCTGGTGGTCGGCGGTCTCGACCGTGATGTCCGTGCTGATCGCGTCGCCGCCGTGCTTGGCCTTGAAGTCGTCGATGGCCATCTGCACGGCCTTGACCGAGTTGGTCCCGGACAGGGCGAGGTAGACGCCCGACTGGTCGTTGAGCACGCCGAGCACGATCCGGTCACCGGACAGCTTGCTGCCCGACGAGCCCTGCGGTCCCCCGCCGCCGC
>NZ_JBFAIU010000577.1:0-2631 GCF_040654855.1 Asanoa sp. NPDC050611 | reverse complement strand
GGTGCCGACGACAACGGGCGTGCGCCGTTGTGGCGGGTGGACGCCGCGACCGGCGACGTCACCCGGCTGACCGCGGACGACGGCGCCTACACCGACCTGCGCGTGGCGCCGGACGGGCGCTGGGTCTACGCGCTGCGCAACGCCGTCGACAGCCCGCCGACGCCGGTCCGCGTGCCCCTGGACGGGTCCGGGGGCGCCGAGCCGCTGCCCGTTCCGCCGGGCGCCGACGTCCGCGTCGACGGCCGGCTGGCCGAGGTCGCCGCGACCGCCGCGGACGGCACCGAGTTGCGGGCCTGGCTCGCGCTGCCGAACGGCACGGACACGCCCGCACCGCTGCTGCTGTGGATCCATGGTGGACCGCTCGGCTCCTGGAACGGGTGGACCTGGCGGTGGAACCCGTGGCTCGCCGTGGCGCAGGGCTACGCGGTGCTGCTGCCCGACCCGGCGCTGTCCACCGGCTACGGCGTCGAGTTCATCAAGCGCGGCTGGGGGAGCTGGGGCGACGCCGCGTACACGGACCTGATGGCTCTGACCGACGCCGCCGTGGCGCGGGCGGACGTGGACGGGACGCGCACCGCGGCGATGGGCGGGTCGTTCGGTGGCTACATGGCCAACTGGATCGCCGGGCACACCGACCGGTTCGACGCGATCGTCACGCACGCTTCGCTCTGGGCGCTCGACCAGATGATGACCACCACGGACGCGCCGTTCTACTGGGCGCGCGAGTTCACCGCCGAACGCCTCGCGGCCAACTCCCCACACGCCACTGTGGACGCGATCCACACGCCGATGTTGGTGATCCACGGTGACAAGGACTACCGCGTGCCGATCGGCGAGGCCCTGCGGCTGTGGTGGGACCTCCTGTCGCGGTCGGCGGACGGTGGCCACAAGTTCCTCTACTTTCCGGACGAGAACCACTGGATCCTCAAGCCCGGCAACGCCAAGGCCTGGTACGCGACGGTGTTCGCCTTCCTGGCCCAGCACGTCAAGGGCGAGGACTGGCAGCGGCCGGAGCTGCTCGGCTGAGGCGTGCGGTGCGCACGGTCGCGGTGTGCCCGATGTGGCGCGGCGGCGGGGATACGGTCGAGGTGTGGGCGGGAGACCGTACGACGTGATCGTGATCGGTGCCCGATGCGCGGGATCACCGACAGCGATGCTGCTGGCCCAGCGCGGCCACCGCGTCCTCGTCGTCGACCGCGCGACCTTCCCGAGTGACACCGTCTCCACGCACATCGTCCATCCACCCGGCGTCGCCTCGCTGCGGGACTGGGGGCTGCTCGACGGGCTGGTGGCCTCCGGCTGTCCGGCGATCCACACCTACGCGTTCGATCTCGGGCCGATCGTCCTCGCGGGCGCACCGGGCACCGACGCGTCGCCGGTCGCGTACGCACCCCGCCGCACCGTGCTCGACAAGCTGCTCGTCGACGCCGCGGCGGCCGCCGGCGCCGAGGTGCGGGAGGGCTTCACGGTGTCGGAGGTCCGCACCGAGGACGGCCGCGTGACGGGCATCCGTGGTCACGGCCGGGACGGCCGGACGCTGACCGAGCGGGCACGCGTCGTCGTCGGGGCCGACGGCTGGCGGTCGGTGGTCGCCGCCGCGGTGACACCGGAGGCGTACCACGAGAAGCCGCGCCTGCTGGCCATGTACTACAGCTACTGGAGCGGACTGCCGATGTCCGGCCGGTTCGAGACCTATCTCCGGCCCAACCGCGGCATCGCCGCCTGGCCGACCAACGACGACCTGACGGTGGTCATCGCCGGCTGGCCCTACGCGGAGTTCGGCGCGAACAAGGCCAACGTCGAAGAGGCCTTCCTGCGGACCCTCTCCCTGGCGCCGACGTTCGCCGAGCGGGTCGCCGCGGGCACCCGCGCGGAACGGTTCGCCGGCATGGCGACCCCCAACGGCTTCCGCCATTCGTGGGGGCCGGGCTGGGCGCTCGTCGGTGACGCCGGCTACATCAAGGATCCGATCACCGGCCAGGGGATCCAGGACGCCTTCCGCGACGCGACGCTCTGCGCTGCGGCGCTGGACGCGGCGCTGTCCGGCGCCCGCGGCTACGACGAGGCGATGGCCGACTACGAACAGGGCCGCGACGAGCATGCGCTGCCGCTGTACGAGTTCACGTGCGACCTCGCCACGCTGGAGCCGCCGCCACCCGAGTTGCAGCGGCTGCTCGCCGCCGTCGCCGGCAACCAGGACGCGACGGACGAGTTCGCCCGCCTCAACGCCGGTGTCGAGTCGCCCGCGGAGTTCTTCGCCTCCGAGAGCGTCGCCCGGCTGACGAGCAACCCGCGTTAGCACGTCAGGCGGGCGATCGGGCCAGGGTTTCCAGAGCGAGTGCCTCGGCCTGACCGTCGCCGGCTCGGCGGGCGGCAATCAGGATCTCCTCGAGCCGCTGCCCGGCCAGTGGCTCGTCGGCGTCGGCGTCGAGGGCCGCCAGGAGGCAGGAGGCGAACAGCGCCGCGTCGCCGCCACCGGCGGCCCGGTACCAGTCGTGCGCGGGTTCGACGGCGGCGCGCGCCGGGCCGGGCTCGCCGAGCGTGCGCAGCGCCCAGCCGAGGCGGACGCCGGCGGTCCGCGAGCTGGGCCGCGACGTGCACCCGAACGACCACGTGAACGCGTCGCAGTCC
>NZ_JBFAIU010000576.1:0-2655 GCF_040654855.1 Asanoa sp. NPDC050611 | reverse complement strand
GCAGATCGCGCTGGACCGGGTCGGCGGCGGCACGGTCACGGAAATCGAGTCTGAGCTGGAGCACGACGGCCGGCACCCGACACCAGGCGGCGTTAGGCCCTACAAGATCGACAGGTGTACGTGGTTGGTGTGGTCGCTGGACGGGTCGCCGTGGGCACCGGAATAGGACTTCCAGTTTCCGGTGCTCGGTAGCCACACCTGGCGGTACCAGATCACGTACAGGATGCCGAGCTTGTCGGCGTTCTTCACGAGGAACGACGCCAGGTTGTTGCCGTAGAAACGGGCGTCACCCTGTGCGTCGCCACTGCCGAAGTCGTTCGTCTTGAACACCGAGAAGTCGCAGGCGCGCCCCTTCGGATGCTCGAAGGGGCCGCCGTCCCGGTGGCACGAGACGAACCGCTTGTAGCCCACGCGCTGCGTCTCCTTGAGTGCGAAGAGCATCCGCGGCGTGATGCACCCGTTGGTGGTCGGATCGTCCACACTGCACGACTGTGCGGGGAACGAGCCGTCGGCGGCGCGCGGCGACTGCCGGGCCACGGGCTGGTTGACGTACACGTTGCCGTCGACCGTCTTGCCACCGGCCAGCTTGAACGCACTCTCCACTTCGGCCTTCTGCTTGCTCATCACGCCGAGCTGCGCCGTCTCGCGCTTGACCTCGAGGTCGAGCTGGCTCTTGGCCGCCTGCGCCTGCTGCTGGTTGGCCGCGAGCTCGGCCAGCCGCTCGTTGTCGTAGGCGGAGAGCATGTCGAGGGTCTCGGCGCGGGCCAGGAAGGCGTCCCGCCCGTCGCTGTTGAGCAGCATCAGCGCGGGGCCGATCCGGCCGTTGATGTAGCTGTGCCGAGCGATCTCGGCGGCCTGCGGCTCCAGTGCCGCACGGCGCACATCGAGCTTCGTGATCTGCTTGTTGAGCGCGGTCTGCTTCTTACGTGAGTCGGCGACCGCGTTCTTCGCCTCGACGAAGGCTCGGCTCGTGCGCTCGATGGCCGCATCGAGCAGTTCGTTCTTGCCGCCCTCCACGGGCGGCGCGGGAGCGGGGTTGGGTGCGGCGACCGCGGCTGGGGCGAGGGCAAGACTCACCAGCAGCGTGACGGCCCCGACGAGGGCGGCGCGCCGGGCTAAAGCGCGCGGACGTCCTTTGCGCGTCATTCACGTTCCTTCGGTCGGGCCGCCGACCGGGTTAGCTGACGGGTTCGGGGCGGAACAACCCCTACCGCTTTCGCGGACTCACCCCAGGAACGCGGGTCCCCGGCTCGCCTCTCGGCGATTAGGCGGCAGCGGCGCCGGTGTCACCGGGGGGATGATCCGGCTGAAGCCGGAGTCAGCTTAACCGATCCCGACCTATTCTTCGCAAGGATCGGAGAAGCCCGGAATGCGTTACGCAGCAACGACTTTCGGTGACGTAAGACAGGCTTAAGAAAGCGCTCGGATAAACGTGAAAGAACCGCCATGCAACCGGGCCCGTCAGCCGAACGTGTGGTCAATCGGGTGTTCATTTCGAGTTGGCCGGTTCCGCTGGACAAGGCGGCCCACGGGACCGCTAATGGAGTCACCCCGACCGGGTTCCCCGGCGGCACACCACCTCACCTGAACGGCGCCGCCGGCAGCTGCCCGCCGACGGCGGCGGACAACCGCACTCATCGGAGGCGCCGTGGACGACATCGCCGTCCTCACGGAGCGCGCGGCAGAGACCTACGTCGCGGCCGCGGGGTTCCGCGTCGGCCCGATCGGCCGGGTCGGCGTCGAGGTCGAGTACCCCGTTCGAGATCCGCGCGCGCCGCTGGCCCGGCCATCGATCGACCGGCTGGCGGGGGCGACCGCGGGGCTCGACCCGCTACCCGGTGGCGGGCAGATCACCATCGAGCCCGGCGGCCAGCTGGAGATCTCGTCGGCGGTCGGCGTGTCCCTCGTGGACTGTGTCGAGCGGACCCGCACCGACCTCGCGCTGGTGCGGTCGGCGCTCGCCGCGGACGGGCTGCAGCTGGACGGCACCGGCCTCGACGCGCAGCGCACCCCCGAGCTGATTACCACGCACCCGCGTTACGTGGCGTTGGCCGAATACCACGGGCGCACGGGCGGCAAGGGCCTCGCGGTGATGTGCAACTCGGCCTCGGTGCAGGTCTGCCTCGACTCGGGCGACGAGTCCGACGGCTGGGCCGGTTACCGGATGCGGTGGTGGCTGGCCGACGCGATCGGCCCGGTGCTGCTGGCGGCGTTCGCCAACTCACCCCGAACCGTCCGGGGTACGCGCTGGGTCTCCTACCGCCAGGCGCTGCGGTTCGGCACCGACGCCACCCGGACCCGCGCACCCCGCCGCAGCGGCGAGCCCCGGGCCGACTGGGCCCAGTACGCCCTGCGCGCCAACGTCGCGATGATCGCCGAGCCCGACCCGGGGCCCTGGCAGGTGCCCACGGGGCTGACCATGCGCGACTGGCTGCGCGGCCACGGCCCGCGCCCGGTCACCCTCGCCGACCTCGAACGCCACCTCGGCACCCTCGTGCCACCGGTCCGGCCGCGCGGCTACCTCGAGTTCCGCATGATCGACCAGCAGCCCGGCGACGGCTGGGTGGTGCCGCTCGCGGTGGTCACGGCCCTGCTCGACGACCCGCTCCCTCGCGGACCACCGCGCGCCCGGCCATCACGGCGACGCCGAACGAA
>NZ_JBFAIU010000575.1:0-2659 GCF_040654855.1 Asanoa sp. NPDC050611 | reverse complement strand
GGCCACCGCCATCGTGTCAGCGACGAGGTCGACGACCCGGTCCCGGACCGCGGACGGCGCCGCGGCCCACTCGATCGCGGCCAGCCGCTCGATCATCTCCGCACCCGGTCCATCAGGCCGGCTACGTCCGGCGCGGCCGCCAGGTTCAGGACGGCCGAGGCGATCTCGTCCTGGTGCGCCACACCCGCGGCGTTGAAGGCGAACTTCGTCGCCAGCTCCGCCGAGCTCAACGGGTTGCCGGGCCCGCCCCGGTTGACGTCGACCCGCTCCTCGTGCCGCACGCCGTCGGTCGTGACGACGCGCAGCACCGCCGGGAACTGGTTGGGGAAGATCTCGTCGCAGCGGGCGTCCGGCACGCAGGTCACCTTCGCGGCCAGCGCCAGCCGGTCCGCGTCGGCGGCCGCCGCGTCGGTGAAGTCGTCGTGGCCGAGCCCCAGCCCGCCACCACCGAGCAGGGCGGCGGCCACGGTGTACGGGCCACTGAACGCGGCGTGGTAGCCGGACTTCGGCCGGGCCTTGTCCTCCGGCGGCTGCGCGATCGTCCGCAGCACCGGCGAGGGCACGCCCAGCTCGATCGACGCGATCGCCGCCGGGTCGACACCCCGCGCCCGCAGCGCCAGCGCCGCGTCGATGCCCGCGTGCGTGAAGTGGTTGCACGGGTACGGCTTGAAGAAGATCCCCGGCAGCTCCCAGTGCGTGCCGAGCCGGTCCACGACCGCGTCGACGTCCGCCCGCGAACCGCAGAACGCGTGCAGGAAGCCGAACCGCCCCTCGACCACGGTCGGCGGACCGGTCAGCCCGTGCCGGGCCAGCTCCGCCGCGACCACGCCCGAGTGCGCGGCCCAGCCGCAGTGCACCCGCTTGACCGTGCCACCGGTGCGGTTGGCCTCCAGCAGCCCCGCGCCCATGCTCGCCGCGATGCCGGCCGCGTGCGCGATGCCCGCCTCGTCGAGGCCACCGACCATCGCGGCCGCCACCGCCGCGCCGACCGCGCCGCAGATCGAGGTCGCGTGCTGGCCGCGCTCGAAGAACTCGGAGTTGCCGAGCGCGCGGTCGTAGCCGCCCATGCCGAGCCGGACCGCCACCTCGATGCCCATCCCGGCAGCGTCGAGCAGCGCGGCGCCGGACGCACCGCGGGCCTCGGCGACCGCGAGCGCGGCCGGCACGACGGGCGACGAGGGGTGCAGCACCGACGGCAGGTGGGTGTCGTCGAAGTCGAGCGAGTGCGCCAGCGTGCCGTTGACCAGCGCGGCGTTCGCGGCCGGGACGCGCAGCCCGGTGCCGATAGCGACCGCCTCGGGCGTGCCGCCGGCGTCCCGGACGTACGCGCTGACCGCGCGCGCGGGCGGCAGCCCGGTCGCGGCGAGGCTGTTGCCGAGCAGGTCGAGCACCCGCCGGGCCACGTCATCCCGCAGCGCATCCGGCAACCCGTGCCGGCGCATGTCGTCGGCGACGGCGGCCAGCCGCTGCACGACGGTGGGGGCGGTCACGCGGCCACCGCCGCGAACGGCCGGATCGGCGAGCCCGTGCCGCCGACGATCCGCAGCGGCGCCATCGCGAACACGAACTCGGTCAGCCCGTCGGCCGCCGCGTGCTCCAGGTTGAGGTGCTCGATGATGTGGACGCCGGCCTCGACCAGCAGCACCCGGTGCACCGGCAGCACGCTGTGCCCGGCACCCGGCCGGATCTGCTCGTACGCCGTGGTGTCCGAACCGGTCGCGACCACCCCGCGCGCGGCCAGCCACCGCGCGCCGTCGGTGTCGACACCCGGCACCCCGGACGCCTGGCCCAGATAGGCGGCGGCGTCGTCGAAATGCCGTGCCCAACCGGTGCGGACCAGCGCGACGTCGCCGCGGCCGACCTCGACACCCGCCTTGGCCGCCGCGGCCTCGAGATCCGCGGCGGTCACGCCGTAGCCGCCCGGCAGCACGTCGACGCCGTGCACAGCCGCGACGTCGAGCAGCACGCCCCGGCTCAGCAGGGCGGGCGTGTGCTCCGCGCCGAGTGCGGAGAACCGCCCCCCGGTCTGCGCCGCCGCGGCGTCCACGCCACCGTGCAGCTTCCCGTCGTGGCTGACGTGCGACAGGGCGTCGACGTGCGTGCCGACGTGCCCGCCGGTCACGATCATCTCGTTGGCCGCGGAGCCGCCGTCCGGACGGACCATGTCGCCGTGCCGGCGGATCAGGCTCATCCGGAAGCCCGGGTGGTTGGGGGAGCAGGGCATCCCGGTGAAGTGCGGGTGCCCCAGCTCGACGAGCCGGACGCCCGCGGTCACGGCGGCGAGCAAGGCGTCGGTCAATGCGTTCCTCCTGTGGACGGGTCATGCAGATCGAGGACGAGCCGCGCCCGGCGCACCACGGCGGCGTCGACGAACCGGCCGTCGGCGTCCAGGACGGCGGCCTCGCCGGGCCGCAGCGCGGCGAGCACCGCCTCGGCGGCGGCGACCTCGGCGGCCGAGGGCGTGAACACCGCGTGCACCACCGGGATCTGCCGCGGATGCACCACCGATCGGCCCACGAAGCCCATGGCCCGGGCCTGCCGGGTGCTCGCGCGCAGGCCGTCGAGGTCCGCGACGTCGGTGTAGACGCTCTGCACCGGCGCGGGCAGCCCGGCGGCCCGCGCGGCAACGACGACCCAGCCGCGCGCCCAGGCGAGCCCC
>NZ_JBFAIU010000574.1:0-2667 GCF_040654855.1 Asanoa sp. NPDC050611 | reverse complement strand
GACCAGCTCGCCCTCGGCCACCTGGAGCGAGACGCGGTCGAGGGCCGTGACGTCGCCGTACCGGCGGGTGACCTCGATCGCCTCCGCGAGGATCACCCGCCTGGTGGCTCAACCTCCAGGCGCGTCCGGAGGCCCGGATCGACCTCGGCGGCCGGTCCACGCAGATCCGCGCCCGCGCCGCGACCGGCGACGAGCGGGCCCGGTTGTGGGACCGGTGGCGCGTCATCGACAAGGGCCTGGACGGCTACGCGGCCCGGCGCTCCCGCGAGACCACTGTCGTGATCTTCGAGCCCCTAGAGCCAGGTCACGGCTAGCGCCGGATGGTCGGTCGTCCCGGCCATGTCGATCACCCGTTGCCGGCCGGTCCGCGCCGTGCCGGCGACGGCCACGTGCTGCACGCCGCCGTCGGAGTCGGCCACGTAGTGCGGCGGCAGGCAGGACGTCAGGTCGCCGAGGTTGAAGTCCCCGCCGACGACGACCCGGCGGTCGGGAAAGGCCGCGGCGGCCGTCGCGAAGAAGTGCCGGCACTGCGCCAGCGCGACGATCGGATTCGTGCTGACCAGATGGGTCGTGCAGGCGACGAGCCCGCCGGCGGCCGGCGCGCACAACCAGGCCCGGCCCTCCGGACCACCCGGATCCTGGATCGGGTACGTGCCGCCGCGCGCCGGCCGGTTCGCCGGTGCGCGCAGGAGAAGCCCGATCCCGTAGGGCTCCCCGTCGCGGCACACGATCGGCTGCCCGATGCGGCGGTCGATGGCCGGCTGGAACGACACCGCCATGCCACTCGCCCGGCCCAACGCCCGCGCGTCGTCGCGACAGATCTCGTTGAGCGTCACCACGTCGGGCCTCTCCGCCCGGATCAGCGCGGCCGCGGTGCCCACGGACCGTCCGGTGTAGCACCCGGCCCATCCGCTGTTGCACAGGTTCATCTGCAACATGTCCAGCAGCCGCGGCCCCCGGGCATGGCTCACGTCGACGACGGCGAGCACCAGGCTCACGGTGATCCCGAACGCCGTCAGACATCGACCGAGGCGATGAAACAGCGTACGAAGCATCGACCCTCCCCCAGGTTCGTCGCGCCTAACCTCGATTCGCTGCCGCACGCGCGCCGGATGGCCGCGAGTTCGGGCCAGGTCCGGTTGGCAGCGCAACCCCTTCGACACGCGTTGTGACGACGATAGCGACAATCGGTGAACGTTGATATCGGGTCGGGTGACATCCGCGCGCCGACCGGGCGTTCTCGATGGTGATCCACTCAGAGTTGTGCTGGCGGTCGTCCGCTCTTCAGCGGTTGTGCCGGCGCACGATCCGTACGACAGTCACCATGCCCACCAACCACATGAGAGGAGAAATCGTGTCCTTGACCTTCGCGCGTTTGCCGCGCCTGGCGGCCGGCGCGGCCATTGCCACGATCGTGCTGCTCAGCGGGGCCTCGGCGGCCAACGCCGGCGAGCAGCGGGGCGGGCATTCCAGCGAGCCGGTGCGGTTCGCGACGTTCAACGCGTCGCTCAACCGGGGCGCGGCCGGGCAGCTGCGCGCCGACCTGTCCACACCGGACAACGCGCAGGCCCGGGTGATCGCGGAGATCATCCAGCGGGCCCGGCCCGACGTCGTGCTGATCAACGAGTTCGACTACGACCCGCGGGCCGCCGAGCTGTTCCGCGACAACTACCTGGCCGTCGGCCAGAACGGGGCGCGGGCCGTCCGCTACCCGTACCACTTCATCGCTCCGAGCAACACCGGCATCGCCTCCGGCTTCGACCTCAACAACGACGGGACCGTCGTCACCACGCCCGGTGCGGCGGGTTACGGCGACGACGCGCTCGGGTTCGGCGCGTTCCCGGGGCAGTTCGGCATGGTCGTCTACTCGCGCTTCCCGATCGACGAGCGGGACGCGCGGACGTTCCAGAACTTCAAGTGGAAGGACATGCCGGGCGCGCTCCTGCCCGACGGCTTCTACTCGCCGGAGGAGCTGCGCGTGCTGCCGCTGTCGTCGAAGAGCCACTGGGACCTGCCGATCGAGATCGGCCGGCGCACCGTCCACTTCCTCGTGTCGCACCCGACGCCGCCCGTCTTCGACGGTGCGGAGGACCGCAACGGTCGCCGGAACTTCGACGAGATCGGGTTCTGGTCCGACTACGTGACGCCGGGCAAGGGGCGCTACATCTACGACGACCGCGGCCGGCGGGGTGGGCTCAAGCCCGGCTCGTCGTTCGTGATCGCCGGTGACCAGAACTCCGACCCGCTCGACGGCGACAGCATCCCGGGCGCGGCACAGCAGTTGCTCGACAACCGCTGGATCGACGACGCGTTCGCGCCGTCGAGCGCGGGTGCGCCGGAGGCGGCGGCGTTGCAGGGCGGCGCGAACGCGACGCACCGCAGCGACCCCCGCTTCGACACGGCCGACTTCGCCGACACCACGCCGGGCAACCTGCGCGCCGACTACGTGCTGCCGTCCCGGCACGGCCTGACCGTCCGCGGCGGCGGCGTGTTCTGGCCGGCGCAGTCGGACCCGCTGTTCCGGCTCACCGGCGTGTTCCCGTTCCCGAGCTCCGACCACCGCCTGGTCTGGCTCGACGTCCGCACCCAGCGGCCGATGACGCACCGCCACCGCCGTCGCGGCCACCGACCAAGCCCGGACGACGCGGTAGTCGCGGACACATTCGA
>NZ_JBFAIU010000573.1:0-2668 GCF_040654855.1 Asanoa sp. NPDC050611 | reverse complement strand
ACCCGCCCCCCCCCGATATCAACCCATCGTCCTTCCCACTGTTACCCCCCACCCCGCTGTTCCTATCTGGTGTTGTCGTGGCGGGCGCGCGCCCCCGACGGCCGGGTCGGCGCGCTGGTCTGGAACGGCACGCTCGACCACGGCCGGCGCGACGGCGACAAGGTGCTCGACCGCACGGTCACGCTCCGCGTCGCCGGCCTGCCAAGCGGCCGCTACGAGGTGCGCCGCTGGCGCGTCGACGCCGATCACGGCAACGTGGCGGCCCGCTGGCAGTCGGCGGGCGGTGGCGACTGGCCGACGGAGGCACAGTGGGCCGCGCTCGCGGACGCCGATCGGCTGCCAGAGTCCGAGCCGGTGGCCACGGTCGAGACCGCGGACGGCGTGGTGGAGCTGGCGGTGGACCTGCCCAACCCGGCCATCGCCTACGTGGAGCTGACCCCGGTCGGCTGATGTGCGGGAACGGGGCCCGCAGGGACCGGGCCCCGTTCCTCACACCGGTGGCGATGGGACCGTCGTCACCGGGGACGTGCCGAGGACGGCGCCGGTGCGGTCGAGGGCGTCGACCGCGACGAACGTCGGCGAACCGTTGATCGGCACGGCGGTCTCGAAGCCCGTGCGGTCGGCGGTGGTGGCGAGCGTGAGCTTGTCGGGCTGCGCCCCCGCGCGGACCCGCCAGCGGGTCACGGCGGTCGCGCCGTTCCAGCTCGCGTGCACGGTCACGCGGCCCTCGCGGACCGCCGTCACCGCCGGGTGGTCGGTGGGCGTGCCGGACCACTCGAACTTGTACGCCCGGTACGAGCCGTTGTCCGCCGGCAGCGCGCCGGCGGCGACCAGCGTGCCGTCGGCGGCGTACTCGGTGAACCGGGGCTGCTGTCCCCAACCGACCAGCGAGCCGCGGCGCGGCAGCTCCTGCAGCGAGCCCTGGCTCGGCGCCAGCAGCGAGTCGGGGTGGGCCAGCCCGCGGACCAGGCGGGCGGTGCGGCGGGTCTCGTCCACGGCGAGGATCAGCCCGCGGGACGCGGACGCGCGCGCCGTGATGCCGGCCTCGTTGTCGAACAGGCCGATCGTGCCGTCCGAGCGGCGGCGGGCGTCGTGCTGCCAGGCGAACGCCGCGTCCGGGCCGATCGCGAAGTCGCTCTTCTTGCCCCCGAGCCGCCAGCGGACCGCGCCCGACGCCCGGTCGATCTTGTAGATCGCCCAGGTGTGCCGGGCCGAGACGAGCAGCGAGCCGTCGCGGTCCACCTCGACCGAGTTCGCGTGCAGGTAGTCGTACGGGATCCGGCCGGACGGCTCGGCGTACGACTCGGACAGGGCGATGTGGTCGCGGGCCAACCAGCGCAACACGACGCGCCCCGTGGCGATGTCGACCTCGTAGAGCACCCCGTCGACGAGCGCGCCGTCCGCCGGCCCGCCCATCGCGGACAGGTCGGCCGCCACCGGCTCGTACGCGAAGAAGATCGCCGTGTCCTGCGGGGTGAGGATCAGGTCGTGCTGGTCCGCCGGCACCGGGCCGGGCGCACGGAGCCGGCGGATCTCCTGGTACGACCGGTCGACGATCACGAACTCGCCCGCTCCGATCCCGTACTCCGGGTCGATCGTCCCTTCCCACCAGGTGATCACCGGCTCGCCGGCCAGCCGCTGCACCCGCGCGTCGATCGCGATCACGCCAGGCCCCGTGACCTGGCGGAACCAGACCGGCTGGCCGGCGCCGTCGACCAGCAGCGGGCCGCGCCCGCCCGCACCGGCCGCCGGCGTGAGGAAGACCAGGCCGGGCGCGGTCGGGCCGGTCGCGGTCACGTCGACGACCGGCACGGCGAGATCGGGGCGGGTGACGAACTGGTGGAGAGCGGGCGCGGGTGCCTCGACCGGGGCGGCGCGGCCATGGCCCCGGCCCAGGGCGTAGCCACCACCGCCGGTCGCCGCCGCCACCGCCAGGCCGGCACCGCCCGCGAGGAGCCGGCGCCGGGAAACCCGCGGGCGTGCGTTGTCGCTCATCACCACACACCCTGCCGGTCCGAGCTGACCGAAAGCCGGGCGAAACCTGTTCGTTGGCTGAACAAGGGCGTGGCACAGCGACCTCCGGTGGCTTAGCGTTACCGCCGTGCCCCCCAGCGATCTCCGCGAGCGGCTCCGCCGCACCCTCCGCGAGGCATTGCGCTCCCGCGATGCCGTCGCGGCCGGCGCACTGCGCGCCGCGATCTCCGCGATCGACAACGCGGAGGCGGTGCCGGCGCGGCCGGGGCAGTTCGGGCGGGCGCCGATGGGCGCGGTGGGCGTGGGCGCGGCGGAGGCGCCGCGCCGGTCGCTGGACGGCGAGGAGATCCTGCGCATCGTCCGCGCGGAGGCCGCGGACCGGCTGGCCGCGGCCGCCCAGTTCGAGCGGCTCGGCCAGGTGGACGCCGCCGCCCGCATGCGCGCCGGCGCCGAGCTCCTGACCGCGATCACCGACGCCGGCTGACCGGCCGCCACGCCGTGCCCGTTCAGTCGCTCGGGACGGCATCGCGGTAGATCGCGTACCCGCCGGTGCCGCGGTGTTTGGCTTCATACATGGCGAGGTCGGCGCGGGCGACGAGTTCGGCAACACCCACGCGGACGCGCTCGCCAACGCGGCGATGGACGCCGCGGCCGGGATCGCTCCGGTTGCCACCGCCGAGCCCGCCGCAGCGTC
>NZ_JBFAIU010000572.1:0-2669 GCF_040654855.1 Asanoa sp. NPDC050611 | reverse complement strand
GAGCTCGACCCCGCCGTCACCCGCATCGCGGTCGGCCTGGCCGTCATCGGGTTCGGCGGCAAAGCCGGTCTCATCCCGCTGCACGCCTGGCTGCCGCCGGCCGGCGCCGCGCGCCGGAGCCCGACTACGACGACTACGACGAGCGCCCCCCGGGCCTCGGCTCCCGCATCCGCGACCGCTACCGCATGGTGATGTCGCACCCGCGGGGCCGCATGGCGGTCGCCGCCGCGATCGTGGCCATCGGCCTGATCTTCGCGATCGGCGGCTGGTGGTGGGGCATGGGCCGCTACACGGTCGCCCCGCAGCTCGCCTCGATGGACAAGGCCGCCGCCGAGGCGCAGGCCACCCGCGGCGGTTTCACCGTCGCGTACGCGGCCGGCCAGTTCGACGAGAAGGTCGCCAAGGACGTCGTGCTCCGCCAGGACCCGCCGGCCGCCGGCCGGATCCTCAAGGGCGGCACGATCACGCTCGTGCTGTCGCTGGGCGCCGAGCGCTACCAGGTCCCCGACGTTCCCGGCATGACGCTCGACCTCGCCACCGCGGAGTTGGAGCAGGCGAAACTGCAGGTCACCAAGGGTCCGGACCGCTACGACGACAACCTGCCCAAGGGCGTCGTGGTGGCCGTCGACCCGCCGGTCGGCACCGAGACCAAGCCCGGCGACAAGGCGACCGTGTTCGTCAGCAAGGGCAAGGCGCCGCTGACCGTCCCCCGGGTGATCGGCAAGAACCTCAACGACGCCCGCAACGAGCTGATCAGCCTCGGGCTCGAGCCGTTGATCGCCTACAAGCAGTCCGACAAGCCGCGCGACGAGGTGATCGGCCAGTCGCCGGACGACGGTGCCGGGGTCGAGCGCGGCGCCAAGGTCGAGCTGCAGGTCAGCGAGGGTCCGCCGCAGGTGGTCGTGCCGCGGCTGATCGGCCTGCCCTGCCAGCAGGCGGTGCAGCAGCTCCAGGGCATGGGCCTGCAGCCGAACCCGCAGATCAACCCGAACGGCACGGTCTTCGCGCAGCAGCCGAACGAGAACACCCCGGTGGCGCCGCAGAGCCAGGTCGTACTCTTCTGTCAGTGATCGGCTCGCACACACCCACCGCCGGCGGCATCGCCAGGACCGCGCTGCCCTACCTCGACGCGGCCGGGAGCGAGGTCGCCCAAGTCTACGTGTCGAACTCGCGCGGCTGGGCGCTCCCGCCCGGCGACCCGGCGCAGGACGACCTGTTCCTGTCGGGCTGTGCCGAGCGCGGGACGACGACGTACGTGCACGCGTCCCTGCTGGTCAACATCGGCTCGCCGACGGCGGAGACGGTCGAGCGGTCGACCGCGACGCTGGCGCACGCGCTGCGCCGGGGCACGGCGATCGGCGCCCGCGCGGTCGTCTTCCACGCCGGCAGCGCGGTCGACCCGGCGCACTACGACGCCGCCCTCAAGCAGGTCCGCGAGGCACTGCTGCCGCTGCTGGACCAGGACGGCCCGGAGCTGCTGGTGGAGCCGAGCGCCGGCGGCGGCCGCTCGCTGGCGTCCCGGGTCGAGCACCTTGCCGAGTACTTCGACGCGGTCGACTGGCACCCCCGCCTCGGCGTCTGCTTCGACACCTGCCACGCCTGGGCCGCCGGCCACGACCTGGCCACCCCCGGCGGCATGACGGCGACGCTGGACCTGCTGACGGAGACGGTCGGCGTGGGGCGCCTGCGGCTGGTGCACGCCAACGACTCGAAGGACACCTGCGGCTCGCTGCGGGACCGGCACGAGACGATCGGCCAGGGCTCGATCGGCACGGCCGCCTTCGCGGAGCTGCTCCGCCACCCGTCGACCGCGGGGCTCCCGGTCGTCGTGGAGACCCCGTCCGGCAAGACGCACGAAGGGCACGCGGCCGACATCGCCACGCTGCGCGACCTGCGCGACTAAAGGTCACGCACCGCGCGTACGCCCAGCGGCGCGAGCGCCGCGACCACGAACGCGAGCCCGCAGCACAGCGCCACCGGCGCACCGCCGAACGCGGCCGCGGCCGGCCCGACCAGCAGCTGGCCGAGTGGGATCGCCGCGAACGAGAGCAGATCGTCGACCGACGCCACCCGGCTCAGCCGCGCGCCGTCCACGTGCCGCTGCAGCGCGCTGTCCCACGTGATCCCGGACGCGGCGAACCCGACGCCACCGAGGAACGCGCAGGCGGCGAGCCAGACCGGCCCCACGCCGAGCCCGAGACCGAGCAGGGAGCAGGCGCCGAGCGCGCCGACGACGCGCCCGAACCGCAGCGGATGCCGCGGCGCCAGCCGGTACATCACGGCGCTCATCGCCAGCAGCCCGACCGCCCGCACGCTGAGGACGACGCCCCACGCGGCCTCCCCGGTCAGCGACGGCCCGAGGATCTGCCACGGCCCCACGTTGACCAGATTGATCACGGCGTACGCGAGCGCCACCGGCCAGACCCACGGGACCCCCACGAAGGCCCGAAGGCCGTCCCGGATGCCACCCGCGAGGCCGACGGCGGCGGGCGACGGCGCGACCCGCGGAAGCCGGCTCAGGAAGAACGCCGCCGCGACGAAGCTGACCGCGTCCACCGCGATCGCCCAGCCGCCACCGGCCCTCCGGAGCCGCCGGACACGCGTGACGATCCGTCACGGGACACAGAAGGCAGCCAGGGAGGACCACCATGACGCTCGCCATCGACAAC
>NZ_JBFAIU010000571.1:0-2692 GCF_040654855.1 Asanoa sp. NPDC050611 | reverse complement strand
CGAGGTGGTTCATGTGCCGCTCCGATTGACGTAGACGTTGCGCAGCCGGCGGTAGTGGTGGCAAGTGTGGGTTGCTCATGTCGATCCGCGGGCCGAACCCGCCCGACACGCTGCGGCTGCTCGAGGTGCTGCGCGAGCATCACGTCAAGGCCGTGTTCTGCCTCTGGGGCGACCACGTGGTCGAGCACCCGGAGGTGGCCCGGGCCATCGCCCGGGCGGGACACACGCTGTGCAACCACAGCATGCACCACGACGACCTGAGCACCTGGACGCCGGAACAGATCGCGGCCGACCTGCGCGAGACCAGCGCCGCGATCCGGCGGGCGGTGCCGCACGCCCGGATCCCCTATTTCCGTGCGCCGTACGGCGCCTGGGGAGCCAGTGCGGACGTGGCGGCATCGCTCGGGATGCGGCCGCTGGGCTGGCGGTACGACATCGCCGACTGGGAACCACCCGGCACGGACGTGCTGGTCCAGCGCCTCCTGGACCGGCTCACGCCGGGCGCGGTCGTCCTGGCGCACGACGGCGGCGGCGACCGGAGTCAGACCGTCGCGGCCGTCGACCGGGTGATCCCGGTGCTGAAGGCGCAGCGCTGGCGGTTCACGCTGCCGGAAGGCTGCTGAACCGCGGGTAAGGAGGCGGAAGGGACCCTATCGGCCGGGGCCCCTTCCGCCCACCGCGGTGTAGCGCTCCCGGAGCACGGGCACACCGGGCCCGGTCAGCTCGTCGCAGTAGACCGTGCGGCCCGCCATCGCCATCGTGATGGCCAGCGTCGGGCCGCTCACCAGTGGGCCCTCGCCCGCCTCGAAGGGCCCGTCCGTCGCCGCCAGGCGCAGTCCCCTCGTCTTGCTGCGGCTGGCCACCGTGAAGTCCCGGCGGGCGAAGAAGCGCGCGACCTCGGTGACCGCGTCGACGGGTGGCGTGGCGGACAGGCCGAGCGGGCGGCGGATGTCCTGACCGTGCACGACGACCTCGCCCAACCACGCCGCGGTGTGTCGGGTCGGTGCCGTGGTGCTGCCGACGATCCGCCGGAACCGCTCGAGGGTCTCGGCGGGCGTGGCGCCACGCTGCTCGGCCAGCCGGCGCTGGTTGTGCAGGTCGGCGTCGAAGCGTGCGCCCACGATGCTGGCCAGCCAGCGCGGCATGGTGGTGCTGGCCGCGGCGGTGAGATGGGCGACGACGTCCTCGACCACCCAGTCTCCGCAGAGCGTCGGGTGCGACCACTGACTCTCGTCGAGCTCGGCGAGGTCCGCGGCGAGGGCGGCGCGGGCCGCGTGGACCGCGGGCCACAGGGCGTCGGGCAAGGCGAGCCTCCGGTCGGACGGGCGTTCGAGGTCCCAGGATGCCTCATCGGCCCGGGCCCGGCACTCCCACGGCGGGATAGACGCGGTGCGCGTTCTCGGTGGTCCGCCGCGCCAGCTCGCCGCCGGCCGCCGACCGAAACAGGGCCGCGCCGAGGAAGTGCAGCTCCGGCAGGGCGAAGCCGTCCGACGAGTAGAGGAACTTGCCGTACGGGCAGAGCTCCAGGGCCTCGGCGAGCACCGCGGCCGCGCGCGCACCCACGTTGTGCGTCGTCAGGCCGAGGTCCATGTGGACGGTCGGGAACACCTGCGCCAGATAGGCCGCGTGCCGGTGGAACGGGTAGCAGTGCAGCAACAGGACGGGCACGCCCGTCGGTTCGGCGGCCCGCAGCCATGGTGCCAGCAGCAGCGGGTCGCAGGAGCGCAGGTCGACGTCGCGGTCGCCGAGTCCGGTGTGGAACTGCAGCGGCAGGCCCGTGTCCAGCGCCGCGAACGCCAGGAAGCGGTGCAGCACCTCGTCGGCGAGCCGCCCACCACCGCCGGCCAGCCAGCGCCCCGCGGCCGCCGCCACCGCCGCGTCGGACGGCCGCTCGTCACCCAGCCCCAGGCCGACGCGGTAGGCGGCCACCGACTTGAACGCCACCGTCGTCCCGCGCACGGCCGCGGCGGCCAACGACGACCGGACCGCGGCGGCGAACCCGCCGGCCGACACCCCGTCGCCGAGCGCCTCGGCCACCGCCTCCAGCCGGACCACCTCGTAGGCCGCCGCACCGGCGAGGTCACCGAGGGAGGCCGGCGAGGTCAGCGGCTCGGGCGCCCAGCCGGTGTCGACCAGCACCGCCGCCAGCCCCGCGGCCCGCAGCATCCGCCGGCCCACCTCCGCGTGGCCCAGCGCGGCCCGCCGCTCCAGGTAGGCCTCCGGGGACGCGTCGGACGCCACGTCGAGCAGGGGAAAGCAGTGCGCGCGCAGCGCGTCGCCGAGGGCCGAGTCGAACAGCGTGGTGCCCGGCGCCGGCTGGTCCGCCTCGGTGAGCCGCGCCTCGAACGCCGCCCGGTCGAGATCCCGGCGCACGACGCCGTGGCAATGGTGGTCCACCAGCAGCTCCATCGTCCTAACCTAGGTCCGTGGACGCCAGCGACCGGGACCGCCGGGCCGACGAGGCACACGCCGCCGTCGACCGGCTCGCCGCCGGCGGCATCGACGGCGTCGCACTGACGTGGGTGGACACCAGCGGCGTCACCCGGGTCAAGGCGGTGCCGCTGGCCCGGTTGCCGCACGCCGCCGCGTGGGGCGCGGGCGCCGCGCCGGTGTTCGACACGTTCGTGACGATCCAGCGGCGCTACCTGCCCTGGCTGCTGCTGGCGTTCGCCACGTTGCCGCTGGCGGTGAC
>NZ_JBFAIU010000570.1:0-2696 GCF_040654855.1 Asanoa sp. NPDC050611 | reverse complement strand
GGAAGTGCTGTTTGACCATCATCGGCAGCAGCACGTTGGACACGGCGATGCCCGCCAGGGCCGCGAACCTGCTCGGCCTGGCCCTGCTGCTCGGTTTCGTCGGCACCCGCTGGCTGCCCACCGCCGGGTGGGTGCGCCGGGCGCCGCGGCTCGCGCTGGCCGTCTGGTGCGCGCTGCTCGGCACGGTCGCCGCCAGCGTGCTGACCGTCGGCGTCATCGCGCTGCTGCCCACGCCGCCGATGGTCTGTGCCCTGCTGTTCTGGTGCGTCCACCCCGACTCCCCCGCCGCGCTGCTCGCGCTGCGCGTCACCGGCGACGGCGTGGCGCTCGGCGTCGCCGCGATCGCCGCGATCGCGCTGGTCCGCGGCGCCCGTGCGCTGCGCTCCCAGCGCGCCGCCCGGCGCCGGCACCGGGACCTGCTCACGCTGGCCGGGTGGCCGGCTCCGGCCCTCGGCGGCACGGTCATCGAACATCCGCGACCCGGCGCGTACGTGGCGCCCGACCGGCGGCTGGTGGTGACCAGCGGCGCGCTCGCCCAGCTCACCCCGGCCCAGCTCGACGCCGTCGTCGCGCACGAGCGGGCACACGCCGGCGGCCGGCACCAGCTGCTGCTGGACCTGGTGTGGCTGGCCGCCCGTGCCCTGCCCTGGGTGCGCCTGCTGCGGGTCGCCCGCGACCAGGTCGGCCGCCTGGTCGAGCTGCGTGCCGACGACGTGGCCGCGCGGGTCCACGGCCGTGCGGCGCTCGCGGGCGCGCTGGTCACGATGGCGTCCGGCGCGACGGCGCCGGTCGGGCTGGTCGGTGCGGCCGGCGGCGACACCGTGGAACGGCTGCGCCGGCTGCTCGCACCGCCGCAGCGGCTCGGCGCACCCGCCGGGATCCTGGTCGCGGCGGCGCTGGTGGCGCTGGCCCTGCTGCCGGTCGGCGCGCTGGTGCTCGACGGCTGGTGGCCCGCCGCCGTCCGATGCGTCTGGATTGGCTGAGGCCCAACTCCTATCGAGGTTAGGAGTTCGCGGCACGTGCGCGGCACGTTCACCGCGGGTTCACAGCTGCCTCCAAGGCTCAGGACGCACGCCGAGGTCGTACCCCATCGAAAGGCCGTACCACCATGTCAAATGCCGAGGAGCGCGAAGCCACGGGCTATTCGCGCCGGCAGCTAGTCAAGTACGCCGGCGTCGGCGCGACCATCGTCGCCGCCGGCCCGCTGGTCGGCAGTGCCGCCGCTGCGGCCACCGGCAAGGGCCACGGCGGTGGCTCGACCGGTGGCCGCGCCTGGCGCGCCGGTGACCACCACATCCACTCGGAGTACAGCGGCGAGTTCGACACCTCCGTCAACCCGCCGGTGTTCCACAAGGGCGCCGACGCGGTATACCCGATCGTCACCAACGCCATCATGGCCAAGAACTTCGGCCTGACCTGGGCGATGTGCACCGACCACGGTGGACCGACGCATTCCAAGGTCAACCTGGAGCAGGCGTACCCCGACCTGCTGCGCTCGCGCAAGCTCGTACCCGAGGTGCTGCAGTTCTGGGGCATGGAGTTCGACACCCCGCAGATGGACCACCACACGCTGATGATCCCGCGGCACGACGACGAGGCGAAGCTGCTCTTCGAGCTGGAGAGCCGGTTCAACAAGTTCGACGCGTTCCCGACCGACCCGTCGCGGGACACCGAGGCGAAGTTCGTCGAGTTCCTCAAGTCGGCCGCCTCGCACCGCCAGAAGCCGATCGTCATCGCGCACCACGCCGCCCGCTCGGCCACGGGCCTTGGCGTCTACGGCCAGGACACGCCGCGCGAGTTCCGGGCCGGCAACAACGCGGCCCCGGACGTCTACATCGGATTCGAGGGCGCGCCCGGCCACCAGGCGGGTCCGCTCAACGGCGGCGCCCGCGGCGGCTACGGCAGCCACCCGACCTACGGCGGCTTCGACCAGATGACCGCCCGCGTCGGTGGCCTGTGGGACTCGCTGCTCGGCGAGGGCCGCAAGTGGTGGATCACCGCCACCTCGGACTCGCACGTGCACTGGACCCGCGGCGGCTCGGACTTCTGGCCGGGCGAGTACAGCAAGACCTACGTGTACGCGCGGCAGGACTACGCGGACATCATGGACGCGCTGCGCAACGGCCGCATCTGGGTCGTCACCGGCGACCTGGTCAGCGCGCTGGAAGTGACCGCGAGCAACCGCGGCGGTTCGGCGAACGTCGGTGAGACGCTCACGGTCAGCCGCAAGAACCGCAACGACGTGGAGATCGAGATCCGGTTCCGCGAGTTGGACGGCGTCAACGGCAATGGCGACCGCCCGACGGTCCGCCGGGTCGACCTGATCGTCGGCCGCATCACGGGCCTGGCCGCGGACCCGAACTCCGACACCAACCCGACGACGAAGGTCGTCGCCCGCTTCGGCCGGTCGGACTGGCACCGCTCGGGCAAGGACTTCGTCATCAAGCACACGATCAAGAACGTCGAGGGCGACCTGTACGCCCGGGTGCGCGGGACGAGCACCGACGAGCTCGAGACGGCCGCGGACGGCAAGGAGAGCCCGTGGGACGACCTGTGGTTCTACTCGAACCCGGTGTTCGTCAACGTCCGCTGATCCATCGGTGACGGTCCCCCGACACCTTGAACGGCTCCCCGGCGCGCACCTCGGACGGGTAGACGTCGACGCCGTACACGTCGATGTCGGCAGGCGGCGGGTC
>NZ_JBFAIU010000569.1:0-2718 GCF_040654855.1 Asanoa sp. NPDC050611 | reverse complement strand
ACCGAAAAGGCCGGCGTCAACACCATCGTGATCGACTCGACCGACGACTTCGCCGGCATGTGCCGCAACATCGGCTTCTCGCTGACTCTCTACAGGGCTCCCCGAGCTGGCGCTGGCCGACCTGGCCGGTCACGAGCTGGCCATGTTCCCGCGGGCCACGGCACCGGAGTGGTACGACGAGATCCTCGACGCCTGCCGCCGGCACGGCTTCACCCCGCGCCGGGTGCGGCACGCCCGCAACCCGGACTTCCTGCTCGGCCTCGTGCTCGGCCGGCAGTGCGTGGCCTTCGAGCCGGAGAGCACCGCGCGGCGCGAGGCCCGGGTCGCCTGGCGCCCGCTCGCCGGCGCGGTGCTGGAGCGGCGCACCTCCGCGGTCTGGCCGGACCGCTCACCCCACCCGGCGGCGCCGGCCTTCGGCGCGGTCGCGGCCGCGGTGCTGACCGGCCCGGAGCCGGTGCGCCGCCTGGTCAGCGGCGTGCAGCCCTGGTCGGTCGTCTACGACACGCCGTCAGCGGCTGTCGACCACCAGACGGGCGGCCAGGCCGGCGAAGACGGCCGCCGATAGTCGCTCCATCCCGCGCCGGAAGCCGGGGCGGGCGGCGACCTTCTCGGCGAGCGTGCCGGCCAGCAGGCCCGCGGTGCCGTCGACGGCGAGCCCGATCACGATGAACACCAGCCCGAGCACCAGGAGCTGCGCGGTGACCGGCCACGCGCCGGCGCCCGCGCCGAGGAACTGCGGCAGGAACGCCAGGTAGAACAGGATCACCTTGGGGTTGGCCAGGTTGGTCAGCGTCGCCATCAGGTAGGTGCGGCGCAGCGACCGGCGCGGCACCGCGGCCGCGTGCTCGAGCGGTGCGCGGCTGCCGCGCCACGTCGCCACCGCGAGGTAGAGCAGGAACACCGCGCCGGCGATCCGGACGACGGTCAGCGCCTGCGGCGCCGCCTGGATCAGCGCGCCGAGGCCGAACGCGGCCGCGACCGTGTGGACGGCCAGGCCCGTCGACATGCCGAGCGCGGCCAGCAGGCCGGCCCGGCGGCCGCCGGCGACCCCGTTGGCCACGATGAACAGCAGGTCGGGGCCGGGCGCGAGGGAGAGCAGCGCGCACGCCGCGACGAACGCGAGCACGAGATGACCGTCCACGGCGACCATCCTCGCGGGGTACGCGACGCGTACGCCAGCGAATTTGTATCAACCGGGACCGATAAGGTGTCCGTGGGTTGGTAGGTGATGCGGGATGCGCGACGATCCGTCCGTCGTCGGCCTGGTCGAGCGGGCCCGGCTCGGCGACGCCGGCGCCTGGGACACGCTGGTCGACCGCTACGCGCCGCTGGTGTGGGCGGTCTGCCGCCGCTACGGCCTCGGTGGCGCCGACGCGGAGGACGTGGCCGCGTCGGTCTGGCTGCGGCTCGTCGAGCGGCTCGACACGATCCGCGAGCCCGCCGCGCTGCCCGGCTGGCTCGCCACCACCGTGCGCCACGAATGCCTGGGCATGCTGCGGTCGCGGCGGCGCCAGGTGCTGGTCGGCGACGAGTCCGGTTTGGACAGTGTCGACGACCCGGCCTTCGAGGAGGTGCTGCTCACCCAGGAGCGGCACGTCGCGCTGCGGGCCGCGTTCGACAACCTGCCCGAGCACTGCCGGCGGCTGCTGACGCTGCTGTTCGACGACCCGCCGGCGCCGTACGCCCAGATCAGCAGCAGCACCGGCACCCCGGTCGGCGCGATCGGCCCGACCCGCCGCCGCTGCCTCGACAAGCTGCGGAGCGACCCGGCCCTGGCCGCCGTCGCCGGAGCGGAGCGCCAGCCATGAGCATGAACGACGAGGAACTGCTCGCCGCGCTGGCCGAGGCGCGCCGGTCCGCCGCCGGGGTGCCCGACCGGATCCGCGAGATCGGCCGGTCCGCGTTCGCCTGGCGCACCGTCGACGCCGAGCTGGCCGCGCTGTCGACGGAAGCGCCGGCCGGGGCCCGGGCCGAGCCGGCCGCGGTGCGCGCGCTGACCTTCGCCGCCCGCGCGGTGACCATCGAGGTCGAGGTCACCGACGAGGCGCTGCACGGCCAGGTGGTGCCGCCGCGCCCCGGCGAGATCGAGCTGCACGACCGCACCGGGGTGGTCGCGGTCGCGCAGGTCGACGAGGTCGGCTGGTTCGTGCTGAGCCCGGTGCCCCGCGGGATGTTCCGGCTGCACCTGCGCGCCGGCGGCACCCTGGTCGTCACCGAGTGGGTCACGATCTAGTCGAGATCGCGGCAGAGCACGTCGTCGATCGTCTCGCGGCGGACGACGACGCGGGCCGCGCCGGCGCGCACCGCGATCAGCGGCGGGCGGCCGACGAGGTTGTAGTTCGATGCCAGCGGCAGGTGGTACGCGCCCGCACCGGGCGCGGCCAGCAGGTCGCCGGGACGCAGGTCGGCCGGGAGCGGCACCGAGCGGGCGAGCACGTCGCCGGCCTCGTCATGGCGACCGACGATCGTGCTCGACACCGCGGGACCGGTGCCGGCCCGGCCGAGCAGGACGGCCGTGTACCGGGCGCCGTAGAGGGCCGGCCGGGGGTTGTCGCTCAGCCCTCCATCGATCGCGACCAGCTGTGTGCCCTCCGGCTCGCGGCGAACCGCCACGACCCGGTACAGGGCCACGCCGGCCCTGGCGACGACCGCCCGACCCGGCGTCACCACCAGTTCCGGTTCCGGAACGCCCTGGCGTTCGCAGGCCAGGCCCAGGAC
>NZ_JBFAIU010000568.1:0-2731 GCF_040654855.1 Asanoa sp. NPDC050611 | reverse complement strand
ATCCGGGCGTGCAGGATCGGCACGGCCAGGCACCGCCCGTCGACCTCGTTCTCGCCGTTGTCCAACGCGTAGCCCAGCCGGCGGACCTTGGCGCGGTTCCTCGCGTACCAGTCGCGGAGCAGGGCGAAGAACGCCCTGTCGCCGATCTTGACCCGGAGGGCCTGCAGGGTCATCGCGCCCCGGTCGTACGCGGCGCTGCCGAACATGAACTCCGGGCCGCCCATGTCGCCCGGTGGGCGGTTCCAGAACGTGCTCGTCGCCGGGCGGGAGAACGACTGGTCGAAGGCCTGCTGCGCCGTCCGGCCGCCGTGTTTCTCGGTGTAGATCCACTCGGAGAAGGCCGCGAAGCCCTCGTTGAGCCAGATGTCCGGCCAGACCGTGAGGCTCACGCTGTCGCCGAACCACTGGTGGGCGATCTCGTGCACCACCGTGCCCGCGCCCGGCGTGCGGTCGTACTGAGACTTGGTCTGCGACTCGAGCGCGTAGCCCACCTGAGGCGCGTGGTCGACCACGCCGCCGCCGCTGGTGAACGGGTAGGGGCCGTAGAGCTCCGAGAAGAACGTGATGACCTCGGCCTCGGCCGCCAGGCGGTCGAACGCGCCCTTGGGCACCTCGGCCGGGTCGACCGCGTGGTAGAGCGGGATCCGGCCGACCTTGCTCACCCGCAGCTCGAACACGCCGTTGGTGACCGTCGCCAGGTAGGGCGCCATCGGCGAGTCCTCACGCCACCGCCACGTCGTCTTGCCCTTGTGGTCGCGCTTGGAGATCAGCTTGCCGTTGCCGATCGCGGTGATCCCCTTCGGCACCGTCACCGTGAAGTCGAACGTCGCCTTGTCGCGCGGGTTGTCGTTCGCGGGGTACCACCCCGGCGAGCCCTGCGGCTCGTTGACCACGAACGCGCCGTCTTCGGTCGGCACCCAGCCCTCGCTGCTGCCGTCGGGATCGATCACCTCGGTCGGCGTGCCGGCGTAGTCGACCCGCACGGTGAACGTGCGCCCGGCGCGCAGCATCTTCCTGGGACTGACGATCAGCTCCTGTCCGTCGCGGGTGAACCGGGCCGGTGCCCCGTCGACGCGCAGCGAGCTGATCGTGAAGCCGCGTAGGTCGAGGTCGAACCGGGTCAGGTTCTGCGTGGCCCGCGCGGTGATCACCGCTGTGCCGTCGAGAAAGTTGGTGGCGCGCACGTAGTCGAGGTCGAGCGAGTAGTGCCGGACGTCGTAGCCGCCGTTGCCGGCGAGCGGGAAGTAGGGGTCACCGAGACCCGGTGAGCCGATCGTCGAGCCACCGTGGGCGGCGGCCGGCGTGGCGACCGCGAGCGCGGTCAGCGCGGCGACCGCACCGGTGAGGGCGCGTCGCAACAGGACAGACGACACTGGCGGTCCTCCTTTTGAGAGCGTGGGGTGATCCTCGCACCACCCTCCGACAAAAGGAATCAGGCGGAAGGATCGGCGGGCCAGGCGTGCCGGGGGTACCGGCCGCGCAGCTCCGCGCGTACCTGCGGATAGCCGTTCTGCCAGAACGAGGCGAGGTCGCGGGTCACCGCCACGGGCCGGCCGGCGGGTGAGAGCAGGTGCAGCAGCACGGGTACGCGACCCTCCGCGACCGTCGGCGTGGTCCGCCAGCCGAACGCCTCCTGCACCTTGAGCGCCACCACCGGCGCCTCCGGATCGGTGTAGTCGACGCGCAGCCGCCGGTCCCCCGGCCCGGCCACCCGCTCTGGCGCGACCGCGTCCAACCGCCCGGCGAGCTGCCACGGCAACAGGCGGCGCAGCGCGGCCGCGACGTCGACCCGCGCGAGATCGGCACGGCGCCGCGCCGCCGCCAGATCAGGGGAAAGCCATTCCCCCGACAGCAGTGCCGCGTCGCTCACATCCGGCCACGGCGATCCCAGTGCCTGACGCGCGAAGGCGAGCCGTTGCCGCAACGCCACGGCCGCCCGGTCCCAGCGCAACAGCCCGAGCCCCTCCCGGCGCAACCCGTCGCGCAACGCGTCCGCGACCAGCGCCGGGGACGATGTCGACAGTGGACGTTCGACGAGCACGATCGCGCCGAGCCGTGACACCTCGCGGGCCACGACGTCACCGCCCGACCAGGCGACCTCCGACGAGGTGTGCAGCAACGACGAGCCCGCCTCCCGCGCCGTCGCCTCGTCGATCGCCACCGCCGACCGGATCCGCGCCGACGCCCGCCCCGGCGGCCGGTCGGCCGCGGCGACGGCCAGCCAGGCGGCGCCCGCCAGCGCCGAGCCCGGCGCGAGGTCCGCCGCGGTCCCACCACTCATCAGGTACGCGGATCCGCCCGCACCGCGCGCCTTGGCCAGCCGCTCGGGGTAAGCCAGCCCGACCACGAACCCGGCCGCGAGGTCGTCCGGCATCCGGGCCCCACCCGCGCCGACCGCACCGACCGACGCGCGCAGCCGCCGTACCTCCTGCGCGAACGCCGCCTCACCACGCAAGCGCCGCCAGCCCGCGACCAGGTCCTCGTCGGCGCTCTCGCGATCGAGCACGGCCACCACCGAAGCGGCCCGCTCGGCTCCGACCACGGGCGCCCCGTCGAGCAGGGCCCGGGCCAGCCTCGGATGCGTGCCGACCGCGGCGATCCGTCGGCCACGCGACGTCACCCGACCGCTGTCGTCGACGGCGCCGAGCGCCCGCAGGGCGTCCGTCGCGACCGTGAGGGGCCCGGCCGGCGGCGGGTCGGGCAACGCCAGCCCCGAGCCGTCCGGCGCACC
>NZ_JBFAIU010000567.1:0-2743 GCF_040654855.1 Asanoa sp. NPDC050611 | reverse complement strand
GTCTTGGCACTCAGCCTATCCGAGTGCTAATAGTGCGGCATCGGACGCGGCTTCGTCCAGCGACAGGCGGTCGCTCGCGTTCAGTGCACGAGGTCGAGCAGCCGCACGATGCCGGCCTCGGTGAGCGGTCGGGCGAGCATGGCGTCGAGCCGGGCCGTCGACCGCGCGCGGTCCTCGGGCGGGGCCCCCGGGTCGAGTGCCCGGCGCGCGTAGATCTCGACCAGGTGGCCCTGGACCGCGATGGCCATCGAGAAGTCCGCCGGTCGCAACGCCGGCCCGTCGTAGGCGGCCGCGGCAACGGGCGCGTCGTCGCCCACCTCCCAGAGCAGGGCCGCCAGCTCCCGCTCGGGCTGGGCCGGCCCGCTGTTCTCCCAGTCGAGCACGACGAGCGCGCCCGCGGTGGTGTGCCGGACGTTCTCGGCGTTGACGTCGCGGTGGCAGGTGATCACCTTGCCGGGCTCGGGTGGGCGGACGAGAGCGTCGACGGCGACCAGTTCGGCCAGGTGCGCGGCGAGCGGGTCGGCCCAGGAGGCGCCGGCCCGGGTGGCCGCAGCGGCGAGATCGTGCCAGCGCGCCCGGCCCACGGGCGCCGCGAACCATTCGCCGACCGGGCCGCCGGCGGGATGCCCGACGCGGTGCAGCCGGGCCAGCAGGGCGCCGAGGCCGGCCCCCGACGGGTCCGAAGCGGCGGGATCGAGGTCGACCCATTCGTACACCCGCAGCGCGGCGTCGGGACCACGCACCGTCACCTGCCCATCCGTGGTGCGCACCGGCAAGGGGAGCGGGACGCCGCTCGCAGCGGCGGCCAGCTGGAACGCCACGTCGGCCGCGGCGTCCGCCTCGGCCACCGGGACCAGCGCTTCCTTCACCGCCCAGGTGCCGCGGTCGGTCTCGAGCCGCCAGATCCGGCCGAGCTCGCCGCGCGCCGCGTACACCGGTGGGCCGGTCTCTCGCCCGAGCCCGTAACGGGCGGTCACCATGGCCGTGACCTCCGCCGACATCATGCCGATCATTGTCCTTGACGTGATCGACGAAGGCGATCAATATCCACTCGGTTGATGTCCACTCTGGAGGCGCATGCCATGTCCGCTCCCTCGCGCGCCGTCGGCGCACAGACCACGGGAACGCTGGCCGCCGGCCGGCTCGGCGTACCCGCGGTGCTCTTCTTCGTCATGTCGGCGGCGACCCCGCTGACCGTGGTCGCCGGCGTGGTGACCACCGGCTTCGCGACCACCGGCCTGATCGGCATTCCGATCGCGTTCGTGGTCGTCGGCCTGGTGCTGGCGGTGTTCTCGGTCGGCTACGTGGCGATGGCCCGGCACATGGCCAACGCGGGCGCCTTCTACACGTTCGTCTCGCGCGGCGTCGGTCGCCCGGCGGGCGTCGGCGCGGCGTGGGTCGCCCTGGTCGCCTACAACGCCCTGCAGGTCGGGCTCTACGGCGCGATCGGCTCGGCGGCGGGCCCGCTGCTCGACGAGTGGTTCGGGATCAACCCGGACTGGTGGGTGGTCGCCCTCGTCTGCTGGGCGGTCGTCGCGGTGCTCGGCGTGCTGCGCATCGACGTCAACGGCACCATCCTGGCCGTGCTGCTCTGCGCCGAGGTGCTGATCATCCTGATCTACTCGTTCGCCGACCTGGGCAGCCCGGCCGCCGGCGGTGTCACCGGCGCGACCCTCGACCCGGGCAACCTGTTCGGCGACGGTGTCGGCGCGATCCTCGTGCTGGCGCTGCTCGGCTTCGTCGGCTTCGAGGCGTCGGTGGTCTTCTCCGAGGAGGCCAAGGACCCGAAGCGGACGGTACGCACGGCCACCTACATCGCCGTCGGCGCCACCGCCGTGCTCTACACGTTCGCGTCGTGGGCCATGACGGTCGCGACGGGCCCGGACGCGATCGTCGAACGGTCCCAGAACGAGAGTGTCGGCCTGATCTTCAGCCTGGCGGGCGCCAACCTCGGCGACGCCTGGGTGACGATCGGCGAGGTCCTGTTCTTCACCTCGATCACCGCCGCGATGATCTCGTTCCACAACACGATCGCCCGCTACATGTTCGCGCTCGGCCGGGAGCGCGTGCTGCCGGCCGCGCTGGGCCGGACCAGCGCCGGCACGCGCGCACCCCGCAACGCGTCGCTCGTGCAGTCGGTGATCGGCCTGGTCGTCATCGTCGTCTACGCGATCGGCGGCTGGGAGCCGACGGTCCACCTGTTCTTCTGGGCGGGCACCTCGGGCGGCCTCGGCGTGCTGTTCCTCATCACGCTGACGGCCCTCGCGGTCCTGCTCTTCTTCCGCCGCGACACGCACGGCGAGTCGGCGTGGTCCCGGCTGGTCGCCCCGGCGGTCGCGCTGGTCGCCCTGGCGGTCGTGGTGGTGCTGGCGGTCGTCAACTTCGACTCCCTGCTGGGCGTGGCACCGGACAGCGCACTGGCCTGGGCGATCCCGGTGGCGTTCGTGGTGATCGGGCTCCTGGGTGCGGCCTACGGCAGGTGGCTGCGCACCAACCAGCCGGAGGTGTACGCGGCGATCGGCTCCGGTGGCAACGAGCAGGCGCCGGCCGCGAAGATCGCGGAACCCGCCGAGTAGCAAAGCAGCGGGGAGGCCGGCCGCGGTGCCGGCCTCCCCGCCGCAGGATCACAGTTCGTCGGTGGGGTGACCCGCCGAGCAGGAGGTCGCGGGCGACGCCGCCGCCGATCGCGGCGATCATGCCGAGCAGGCAGGCGCCCACCGGTGGGACGCCGGCCCGCAGCGCG
>NZ_JBFAIU010000566.1:0-2767 GCF_040654855.1 Asanoa sp. NPDC050611 | reverse complement strand
CACCGCGGGCGAGCTCAAGCTCGCCGAGCTGACCACGCTGTCCATGTCGATCCCCCAGCTGCGCGCCAACCGGGAGACGCTCAACCAGCGCGGCACCCAGGCCGACCAGGAAGTCGTCGACGCGGCGGTCGGCCGGATGATCTTCTCCGAGCGGCAGCTCTTCGAGGTCATGGTCGACTTCTGGAACGACTTCCTGCACGTCGGCCCGTTCTTCGACGGCTCCGACATGGTCCGCTCGGGCTTCGACCGCGACGTCATCCGCAAGCACGCGCTCGGCCGCTACCCGGACATGCTGGTCGCCGCCAACCGCCACCCGGCGCTGCTGATCTACCTCAACCAGAACCAGTCGAGCAAGGACAACGTCAACGAGAACCTCGCCCGGGAGAACCTGGAGCTGTACTCGGTCGGCGTCGACGGCGGCTACACGGAGAAGGACGTCAAGCAGGCCGCGCTGCTGCAGACCGGCCGCGGCGTCCGCGAGGACCAGTACGTCTACCAGCCCGAGCGGCACCACGTCGGGCCCGTGAAGATCATGGGGTTCAGCCACCCGAACGGCACGGCCGAGGGCGGCGAGGCGGCCAGCGACGCGTACTTCCGCTTCCTGGCCCTGCACCCGTCGACGGCGCGCTACATCGCGCTGAACCTCGCGGTCCGGTTCGTCTCCGACACCCCGCCCAGGTCGCTGATCGACCGGCTCGCCAAGACGTACACCACCAACGCCGGCGCGATCAAGCCGGTGCTGATGACGCTGTTCCGCTCGTCGGAGTTCTGGGCCGCGGTCGGCCAGAAGGTACGCCGGCCGATGGAGTACCTGACCGCCACGTACCGGACGCTCGGCGTCTCGCCCACCCCGAGTCCCGGTTTCCAGCAGGGCAACCGGAACCGCACGCCGTTCGCGGAGGGCCTGCGGCAGATCCGCGACAAGATGGACGAGCTCGGCCAGTTCCCGACCGGCCAGGCGACGCCGAACGGCTATCCCGACATCTTCCTGGCCTGGACCTCGGCCGGCACGATGATCAACGGCTGGAACGAGGCGCTGGACATCGTCAACGGCAACCGCCGGATGTTCTCGTACGTCGACCCGGCGAAGTTCGCCGGCGCGACGCCGCCGGCCACCGCCGGTGCCTACGTCGACGCCCTGGCGAAGCGCATCGTCCACCAGAAGCTGAGCGCCAAGGAGAAGGCGGCGCTGCTGTCCATCGCCGGCGTCGACGCCGGTGCAAAGGTCGACGCGTCGCTCGGCGGCGCGCTGACCTCCGTCGTGCGGGCCCTGCTCGCATCCCCGCAGCACCACCTCCGGTGATCCCCTTGGAGAGCAGCGTGTCGACATTCCCCGTCCACCCGGACTGCCCGGACCTCAAGGCGCTGGCCGGCAACCGGTTCGACGCCGTGCTGCGGGCCGAGGCGATCGCGGTCGAGGCCGAGAACGACGCCGAGCGCGACCGCCTGCAGCGGCTCAACGAGCTGGAGGAGCAGCAGCAGGACGGCCGTGGCATGACTCGGCGGACGTTCGTCGCCGGCGCGGCGGCCACGGCGACCGCGCTGGCCACCACCCAGTTCGTCTCCACCCGGGCGTCGTTCGCGGCGACGAAGACCGGGACGCTGATCCACGTCTTCCTCTACGGCGGGATGGACGGCCTGGCCATGGTGGCGCCGGCCGACGACCCGGTGCTCGCCAAGGTCCGCCCCGACCAGCTCATCCCCGAGAACAGCGGCATCGCCCTGCAGCGCGGCTTCCGGCTCACCGGCGCGTTCGCGCCCCTGAAGAAATACCTCGACGCGCGGCAGCTCGGCTTCGTGCCGGCGGTGACCGACCCGCGCCTGTCGCTGAGCCACTTCCAGGCCGCGGACGCCTGCAACCTCGGCGGCCTGCCGGGGGAGACGGGCGGCCGGGGCTGGCTGGACAGCCTGGTCGACGCGCTCGGCCCGGGCACCGCGTTCCGCAGCGTCGGCATCGGCAGCACGCTGCCCCGCTCGCTGGTCGGCACGAACGGCGCGATCGCGATGAACAGCGTCGGCTCCTTCAACCTCAACGGCGACCAGCGGTTCAAGGCGGCCACGGCCAAGGCCGTCAAGACGCTGTTCACCGACATCAACCACCCCGTGCAGGAGTCGGTGCGGGAAGGGCTGGCCGCGCTCAGCCTGGCACAGAAGCTCGCCGCGGACGGCTACCAGCCGGCCGACGGCGTGGAGTACCAGGGCATCGGCAACGCGTTCCGCCAGCTCGCCCAGCTCATCAAGGGCGGCGCCAACGTCCGCGTGGCGACCGTCGGCATGGGCGGCTGGGACACCCACGAGAACCAGGGCACCCAGGGCGGCTACGTGTTCGACCACATGAACGAGCTGGCCCGGGCACTGGCCGCGTTCTTCGACGACCTGGGCCCGGCCGCGGCCGACGTGACCGTGCTGGTGTCCAGCGAGTTCGGGCGGCGGGTCAGCCAGAACGGCAGCGGCACCGACCACGGCCACGGCGGCGTGATCGCCCTGCTGTCCGGCAAGAAGCTGGCCGGCAACCTGCTCGGCCGGTGGGACGGGCTCGAGAAGCTGGACGGAGGCAACGTCCCGGAATACAACAACATGTTCAACGTCTACGGTGCCGTCGCGCAGGGCCGGTTCGGTCTGACCAACGCCGAGGTGGACAGGATCTTCCCCCGACAGAAGTACGCCCCGGTGAAGCTCTTTGCGTGACTACCCTGGCGTCGTGAGCGTCGCGGTCCGGGTGATCCCCTGCCTCGACGTCGACGCGGGGCGGGTGGTCAAGGGCGTC
>NZ_JBFAIU010000565.1:0-2771 GCF_040654855.1 Asanoa sp. NPDC050611 | reverse complement strand
GTCACGCGCGTCGGAGCTGGCCGGCCCCGCCGGCTTCGTGGACCTGCTCTCCCCGTCGGACGCGGACGAACTGCTGAGCCGGCGGGGCCTGCGCACGCCGTTCCTGCGCGTCGCCAAGGACGGCGCGTTGGTGGCCCCTGGCCGCTACACCGGCGGCGGCGGTTCGGGTGCCGAGATCGACGACCAGGTCCTGGACGAGAAGATCCTCAGCTTGTACGCCGACGGCGCGACCCTGGTCCTGCAGGCCCTGCACCGGACGTGGCCGCCGCTGATCGACTTCGCCGGCGAGCTGGGCGCGGCCCTCGGCCAGCCCTTGCAGATCAACGCCTACCTGACGCCGCCGGGCAACCAGGGCTTCGCCACCCACTACGACACCCACGACGTCTTCGTGCTGCAGGTCGACGGCCGGAAGCGGTGGAAGATCCACGCGCCGGTCCTCGACGCGCCGCTGGAGCGGCAGACCTGGGGCGGCCGGGCGGACGAGGTCTCGGCGACGGCGGCGGGGGAGCCGGCGCTGGACGTGGTCCTGTCGCCGGGCGACGCCCTGTACCTGCCGCGCGGCTGGCTGCACAGCGCGGCGGCACAGGACGACTCGTCGCTGCACCTGACGGTCGGCGTCCGCGCGCTGACGCGGTACGCCCTGGTCGAGGCGCTGCTGGCCGAGGCGGCGGAGTCGCCCCGGCTCCGCTCGACCCTGCCCTTCGCGCTGGACGTGAGCGACCCGGACCAGCTGGGGCCGGAACTGACCGAGACCGTGGCGGCGCTGCGCTCCTGGCTGGAGACGGCGTCCCCGGTCGCGGTGGCGGAACGGCTGCGGCGGCGTTCGTGGCCGGCCGCGCGCCCGGCGCCCCTGCGCCCGATGGCCCAGGCGGCGGCGGTGTCGGCGCTGACCGCGCAGGACCGGATCGTCCCGCGCGCCGGGCTGCGCTGGCGCCTGGAACCGCAGGACGAGGACCAGATCCGGCTGCGCGTCTTCGACCGCTCGGTGACGTTCCCGACGGGTTGTGCGCCGGCGCTGCGCGCGTTCCTGGACGGCACGGTGACCCGCGTGGCCGACCTGCCGGGCCTGGACGACGATGAGTCCCGCCTGGTCCTGGCCCGCCGCCTCCTCCGCGAGGCCATCGCGGTGCCGCACAGCGCCTAGGACCCGCTAAGGGGTGAGGCGGTCGATCTCCGCCATCGCGTCGGCCGGCAGGGCGCCCTTCTCCAGCGTGGCGAAGTTCTCCATCGCCTGGGCGGGTGTCCGTGCGCCCGGGATCGAGACGATGGACGGGCTGCGGGCCATCAGCCAGCCGAGCGCCCCCTGGGCGAGCGTGCGGCCGTCCGCGGTCAGGGCCGCCCGGAGGCGGTCGACCCGGTCCGCCCACTCCGGCGTCGCGACGCCGTTGTCGAACCAGGGCAGCCAGTCCGGCGACAGCGTACGCACGTCGTCGGCGGCCAGCGCCGTCGTGCGGCCGTGGTACTTGCCGGTCAGCAGGCCCATCGCCAGCGGGCCGCGGGCCAGGCTCGCCAGGTCCTGCGCCTCGCACACCGCGATCATGTCGGCGTTGTCGTTGAGCACCGACATGTCGTGCTGGATCGCCGCGCAGTGGGTGCCCGCCTTGGCGAAGGCCTCCGCCCGGGCCGGGTCGTCGGTGCTCCACCCGTACGCCCGGATCCGGCCCTTGGCCACCAGGTCTTCGAGGGTCTCCACCATGGCCAGCGCGTCGGCCACCGGCAGGTCGCCCAGGTGCAGCTGGTAGAGGTCGAGGTAGTCGGTGCCGAGCCGGTCGAGGACCCCGTCGAGACAGCGGACCAGGTAGTCCACCGAGCCGTCGGTGCCGAGCATGAGCCGGCGTGACTCGTCGAACGTGTAGCCCCACTTGCTGGCGATCACCACCTGGTCCCGCCGGCCGGCCAGCGCCCGGCCCAGGACGCGCTCGCTGTGCCCGGCGCCGTAGTTGCTGGACGTGTCGAAGAAGGTCACGCCGAGGTCCAGTGCCTGGTGCACCGTGCGGACCGACTCGTCGTCGTCGACCTCGCCCCACCCGTAGGGTTCGCCGTCGCCACCGAAGAACGGACCGCCGATCGCCCAGCACCCCATGCCGATCGCGGAGACCTCGATGCCGCTGCGTCCCAAGACTCGTGTCGTCGTCATGGCGTCCAGCCTGCGGCCTGGAGTGCACTCCAGGTCAAGGTATGTTTCGTGGATGACCGTCTACACCCCGGCGGAGACGTCGCGGCGCAGCGGGTTCACATTGGACACGCTGCGCTACTACGAGAAGATCGGGCTGCTCGCCGGCATCGACCGCACCAGTGCGGGCCGGCGGGCCTTCACCGACGACGACCTCGAGTGGCTGGGCGTGCTGCGGTGCCTGCGGGACACCGGCATGCCGATCGCCCAGATGTGCGCGTACGCGGAGATGTGCCGCGCCGGCGCCGACACGGAGACCGAGCGCCTGGCGCTGCTGCGGGAGCACGCGGTGCGCGTACAGGAGCAGATGCGCCTCCTCGACCAGCAGCACGACCACCTGCAGGAGAAGATCCGCTACTACGAGCGCGCGGTGGCGGCGTCAGCTCGGCGTGAGGCTGTGGGCGGCGCTTAGCTCGTCCCACGCCGCCTGCCGGCCCGCGTCGACCGCCGCGCGCAGCAGGTGCCCGCGGCGTTCCGTGCGGCCGATCCGCGCGCTGCCGAGCGGTGGCCGGATCTGCAGTGCGGTGCACCACATTGGACTCACCCGACCAGGGTCTGCCGGCGGCGGTGCTCGAGTCGACCGATGTGCTGACCTGGT
>NZ_JBFAIU010000564.1:0-2772 GCF_040654855.1 Asanoa sp. NPDC050611 | reverse complement strand
GCTTGATGCCGACCCGGGCGAGGGACTGCTGCAGCGCCTCGGCGGACCGGCGGCGGCGCGGTGCTGCCGCCGGTGTGGCACCGGCCCGAGCGCTAGAGCGCGTTCCGCGCGTCCTCGTACGTGCCCTGCGGTGCGGTCTCGGCCGGGCTGTAGAAGAGGTTGAGCACGCCGGTCTTGAACGTCTCCGACTTGTTGAGCGTCAGCGGGATCGGCTGCTCGCCGTCGGCGAACAGCTTGAGGCCCTTGCCGACGACGATCGGGTGCATCAGCAGGTGCAGCTCGTCGAGCAGGCCGGCGGCGAGGAGCTGGCGCACGACGGAGACCGAGCCGGACATGCCGATCGTGCCGCCGGGCTCGTTCTTCAGCGCGGTCACCGCCTCGACCAGGTCGCCGCGCAGGAGCTCGGAGTTGCGCCAGGTGAACTCCAGCGGCTGGCGCGACACGACGATCTTGCGGGTGTCGCCGAGGGTCTTCGCCATCTCGGCGTCCGCCTCGCCGGCCAGCTCACGGTCGGGCCAGGCGCCCGCGAAGCTGTCGTAGGTCTTCCGGCCGATCAGGTAGGTGTCGGCCGCGCTGAGCGTGCCGCCGACGGCCCGGCCCATCTCGTCGTTGAAGTAGGGGAAGTGCCACTGGTCCGGCGCCTCGACGACACCGTCGAGCGAAATGAACAGCTGCGCGACGATTCTCCGCATAACGGGGACCCTAGCAGGGGCCACGTGAAAGAGTTTGCCCCGGCACTCGCCTTGGGGGGACTCCACGATGGTCGGTACCGCGCTGCTCGCCGTGGTGGCGGCCGCCGCCCTCGTCATCGGGACCGCGCCGCCCGCACCGGGCCCGTCCGACGCGTTCACGGCGGCCGCCGCGGGCTACGACGTGCCACGGGAGATCCTGTCCGCACTAGGTTGGGCGCAGTCCAGGCTGGACCACCGGGCGGCGGGGCGCACCGGCGGCTGCGGGGTCATGCAGCTCGCCGACGATGGTGTCACCGACACGCTGGCGGCGGCCGCCGCGCTGACCGGGCGGTCACGGGCGCAGCTGTGCGCCGACGAGGCGGCCAACGTGGCCGGCGCGGCCGCGGTGCTGCGCTCCTACGCCGACCGGTCCGGGCTCGACGCGACGGCCCGCGCCGACGTGGACCGGTGGCACGGGCCGGTCGGCCGGTTCGCCGGCGCGGTCGGTGACCCGCTCGCCCGGCTGTTCGCCGACTCGGTCCTGGGTCGCGACGCCGCAGGCGGCCCGCGCAGCCCGGACCATCCGACGGCCACCTGGTCGCCGGCGCACGACGACAACTTCCGCGACGCGGACCGCGAGAAGAGCCATCCGATCGACTACGTGGTGATCCACATGACCCAGGGCTCGTACTCCGGCACCCTGGCCTGGTTCCAGAACCCGGCGTCGGAGGTCAGCGCCCACTACACGGTGCGGTCGTCGGACGGGGCGCTGTTCCAGTCGGTGCGGGAGAAGGACATCGGCTGGCACGCCGGCAACCGCGACTACAACGCCAGGTCGATCGGCATCGAGCACGAGGGCTTCATCGACAACCCGGCCTGGTTCACCGACGCGATGTACCGGTCGTCCGCCGCCCTGACCCGCTCGCTGACCGAGAAGTACGGCATCGTGCGGGACCGGGCCCACATCGTCGCCCACCGCGAGGTGCCGGGTGCGGACCACACGGACCCGGGCAAGTACTGGAACTGGACCTACTACCTGCAGCTCGTCAAGGGTGCTACTGGCATCGGCCAGGGCACGGTGGCCGCGCCCGAGGTCACAGTGCACAGCGCGGCGCGATCGGACCGTGAACACCGGGCATCCGGGTTTCATACCCGGCGTGCCCAAGTGCTGAAAGAAACATTCGGGTTCAAGCCCATCGTTGGACATCCTTTACATCGAAGGTCATCACCGTGTACGGTTCGGCCATCGCCCGCCTGGAAGGGGATGCGCGATGGTGCTTCGTCTGGTGCTCTCCGCCGTCCTGGTCGCCGCTCCCGCCCCGGCCGCCGCCACCCCCGCGGCTGCCACGCCGGCGGGCCCGTTCGCGTCGGCTGCCGTTCGCTACGACGTCCCGCGTGACCTGCTCGTGTCCATCGGCTACACACAGTCCCGGCTGGACCAGGGCGCGCAGGGTCGGGCCGGCGGGCACGGCGTCATGCAGCTCGCCGACAACGCCGTGACGCACACGCTGTCGGAGGCGGCGGCGCTGACGGGCCTGTCGCCCGCGGCGCTGCGCACCGACGCGGCGGCCAACGTGGCCGGTGCGGCGGCGGTGCTGCGCTCCTATGCGGACGGTGCCGGCCTCGACGCGGCCGCGCGGGCCGACGTGAACCGCTGGTACGGCCCCGTCGCCCGGTTCGCCGGCACGGTCGAGGACCCGGTCGCGCGGCTGTTCGCCGACACGGTCTACGCGCAGCTCGCCGCCGGCGTCTCCGGCCCGGTGAGCGCGCCCGCCCGGTCCGTCGCACCCGACCGTGGCCGCCTCGGTCGCGTCGCCGCGTGGGGCGGCGGCGTCGGCGTGCTGAGCACCGACTACGGCCCGGCCGTGTGGGCGCCGGCGAACTCCGCCAACCTCACCGTCTCCAGCCGGGAGACCAGCTACCCGATCGACTTCGTGGTCATCCACGTGACGCAGGGGTCGTACGCCGGCAGCATCTCCTGGTTCCAGAACCCCGCCTCGAAGGTCAGCGCGCACTACACGTTCCGCTCGTCCGACGGCGCCGTGACGCAGTCGGGGCCCATGATGCCGCGTACGTCGAGAATCACGTTCCGGTCGGGGCC
>NZ_JBFAIU010000563.1:0-2780 GCF_040654855.1 Asanoa sp. NPDC050611 | reverse complement strand
CGCGAGCCGGCCGAGCCGGCGGTCGTGCCGCCGGCGCGACCGGGACCGGACGAGCCGCGGCGGGAGTGGAACCCGCTCGGCGGCGGCCCGATCCGGCTGGGGCTCGGCACCGCCAACTACGCGGGCCAGCTCTCCGCGTTCGCGCAGGCGATCTGTGTGGCCCGGCCGGACGTCTCGGCCGAGGTGGTGATGGCCAAGCCGCCCGCGTCGTTCCGGTACCCGGCCGACGTCTACCTGCACTTTCCTGCCGAGCACCGGCTCGACGTGCAGCTCGAGCAGATCCGCCGAGTGCTCAGCGGCTACACCCACCTGATCGTCGACGCCTTCCGGCCGGTGCTCGGCCGGCTCAACGGCGACGACATCTCCGGCGACCTGCCCGCGCTGAAACGTGCCGGGATCAAGGTGGCGCTGCTGGCGCACGGCAGCGAGATCCGCCACCCGGCCCGGCACCAGGAGCGGCACGCCGAGTCCGGTTTCCGGCAGGCGCCGGCGGACCTCGTCGAGCGACTCGTGGCGGTCACCGAGAAGAACCACCGCACCGCCCGGGACAGCGGGCTGCCGGTCTTCGTGACCACGCCGGACCTGCTCGCCGACGTCCCCTGGGCGACGTGGGCGCCGCTCGTGCTCGACGTCGACGCGTGGGCGTGCGACCGCCCGGTCCTCGACCGGTCCCGGCCGATCGTGCTGCACGCCCCGTCGACCCGTTGGACCAAGGGCACCGACCGCATCGTGACCGAGCTCCAGGACCTGCACGACCGCAACGTCATCGAGTTCCGGCTGGTCGAGGGCCTGCCCTGGAGCGAGATGCGCGAGCGGGTCCACGAGGCGGACATCCTGGTCGACCAGCTCGTGATGGGTGCCTACTGCGCGTTCGCCTGTGAGGGCATGGCGGCCGGCAAGGTGGTCGTCTCCTACCTCGGCGACGAGGCCATGGCCGCCGCCGGCATCCGTCCACCGATCGTCAGCGCCACCCCGAGCAGCCTGGTGAAGGCGATCGAGTCGGTGTTGGACGACCGGACCGCCGCCGCTGGGCGCGCCGCCGAGGGTGTCAGGTACGTCCGGGAACACCACGACGGCCGGCGCACCGCCCTCGCCTTCGACAACTTCCTCCGTTGACCTGTCCGTTCGCATAGCCGTACCGCAAGCAAGGAGAGGCATTTCCGATGGATTCAGTCCCAAGCACCGTCACGCCGCCGACCCGCGGCCGGGTGGTGATGCTGGTGGACAACGGTGTCCATGGCGATTCCCGGGTGCAGAAGGCGGCCGCGTCCGCCGCCGAGGCGGGCTGGGAGGTGATCCTGGTCGGCATCCGCGGCGCGTCCACCGAGGAGACCTGGCAGATCGGCGGCGCGGAGGTCCGGCTGGTCCCGGTGCACCGCCGGGTCGCCCACCCGATGACCTACCGGCGGTCGCTGTTCCGCCGGCCGCTGGCGTACCCGCCGGACCGGCAGGCCGTCCGCCGGATCCAGAAGCTGCGGGCCTGGCGTGCGGACATCAACGCCCGGCTGGCCGAGGTGAAGCTCGCGCGGATGGCGGGCGGCTCGCGGTTGGCCAACCTGACGAGCAAGGCCCGGCTCGCGGTGCCATTGTTCACCGTCCGGGTGCTGACCAGGTGGGCCCGGTTCCGGTCCAACGAGCTGCAGCGGCTCGTGCGCGCGCAGCAGAACCCGGACTCGGCGATCAACAAGCTGTCGATCCGGTTCTGGCAGACGGTCCTGGGCGACCGGGCCTGGCGCAAGCTCGACCCGCAGCTCTGGGACTACGAGCTCGGCTTCGGCTTCGTGATCGACGAGCTCGAGCCCGACCTGATCCACGCGCACGACTTCCGGATGCTCGGGGTCGGTGCCCGGGCGGCGCTGCGGGCGCGCGCCGGCGGCCGGCCGGTCAAGCTGGTCTGGGACGCGCACGAGTTCGTGCAGGGCGTCATCGGCCGGCCCGCCAACTCCCGCTGGCACCCCGCACAGGTCGCCTACGTCCGGGAGTACGCGCGGTTCGCCGACGCGGTGATGACCGTGTCACCCACCCTGGCGGACCTGCTGCGCGAGACGCACAACCTGCCCGAGCAGCCCGCGGTGGTGCTCAACGCCCCGCCGCGCACGCTCACGGGGGAGCACCGCGAGGTGCCGGTGCCGGACCTGCGCGCGATGTGCGGAATCGACAAGGACACGCCGCTGCTGGTCTACGTCGGCGGGATCAACCCGTCGCGCGGCGTGGACATCATGGTCAGGGGCCTGGTCGAGCTGCCGGACGCGCACGTCGCCCTGGTCTCCGTGCACCCCAACGGCAAGATCAAGATCATGGAGGAGCTGGAGGACCTCGCCGTCGAGCTCGGCGTCGCGGACCGGTTCCACCTGCTGCCGTACGTGCCGCACTGGCAGGTCGCGGCGTTCGTGGCCACCGCGGACCTCGGGGTGATCCCGATCCACCACAAGCCCAACCACGAGCTGGCGCTGATCACGAAGTTCTTCGAGTACGCGCACGCCCGGCTGCCGATGGTGGTCAGCGACGTGAAGACGATGGCCGAGGCGACCCGCGCGACCGGCCAGGGTGAGGTGTTCCGGGCCGAGGACCTGCCCGACTATCTGCGGGCGGTCCGCGCCGTGCTGGCCGACCCCGAGCGGTACCGGGCCGCCTACGAGAAGACGGACGTGCTGGACGAGTGGACCTGGGAGGCCCAGGCCAAGGTGATGGACGACGTGTACACCCGGCTGCTGCCGGGCCGCCCGCCCGCGCCGAGGCCCGCCGCGGACCAACCGGTGGTGCCGGCGGCCTGACCCGAC
>NZ_JBFAIU010000562.1:0-2781 GCF_040654855.1 Asanoa sp. NPDC050611 | reverse complement strand
GCCAGACTTGGGAGCTGAAGGCGCTGTCGTCCCACGGCTCTTCCCTGATCTCCAGGAACTCGCGGGCGCGCTCGAGCCGCTCGCGCTCCGAAGTACACGCTGGCGCCGGTCGCGCAGCGGTTCGGCGAGCTGCTCGGCGGCGAGGTCGTCTTCGCCTCCGACACCGTCGGCCCGGACGCGACCGAGAAGGTGGCCGGGCTCGGCGGCGGCCAGGTGCTGCTGCTCGAGAACCTGCGCTTCAACGCCGGTGAGACCAGCAAGGACGACGCCGAGCGGGGCGCCTTCGCCGACCAGCTCGCCGCGTTCGCCGAGGCGTACGTCGACGACGCGTTCGGCGCCGTGCACCGCAAGCACGCGAGCGTCTTCGACGTGCCGGCCCGGCTGCCGCACTTCGCGGGCGGCCTGGTGCTGCGCGAGGTCGAGGTGCTGGCGAAGCTGACCGAGAGCCCCGAGCGGCCGTACGCGGTCGTCCTCGGCGGCGCGAAGGTCTCCGACAAGCTGGCCGTCATCGAGGCGCTGCTGCCCAAGGTCGACAAGCTGCTCGTCGGCGGCGGCATGTGCTTCACGTTCCTCAAGGCCCAGGGCCACGAGATCGGCAGGTCCCTCCTCGAGGAGGACATGCTCGACACCTGCCGTGACCTGCTGGCCCGTGGCGGCGACAAGATCGTGCTGCCGACCGACGTGGTGGCCGCGACCGAGTTCTCGGCCGACGCCGACCACGCGGTGGTCGCCGCCGACGCGATCCCGGCCGACCGGCTCGGGCTCGACATCGGCCCGGCCAGCGTCGCCGCGTTCGCCGGCGCCCTGTCCGACGCGCACACGGTGTTCTGGAACGGCCCGATGGGCGTGTTCGAGCTGGCGCCGTTCGCGGCGGGCACCCGCGGCGTGGCCGAGGCGATCATGAAGGTCGACGGCCTGACCGTGGTCGGCGGTGGCGACTCGGCGGCCGCGGTGCGCGCGCTCGGGCTCGACGAGAGCGCGTTCGGCCACATCTCGACCGGCGGGGGAGCCTCGCTGGAATACCTGGAGGGCAAGCGCCTTCCCGGCATCGCCGCCCTGGAGAACTGATGGCGACGCAGTCCCGCCGGCCCCTGATGGCCGGCAACTGGAAGATGAACCTCAACCACCTCGAGGCCATCGCGCTCGTGCAGAAGCTGGCCTTCAGCCTCAACGAGCAGCAGCTGAGCGACGTCGAGACGGTGGTCATCCCGCCGTTCACCGACCTGCGCAGCGTGCAGACGCTGGTCGACGGCGACAAGCTGCTCATCGGGTACGGCGCGCAGGACCTCTCGCCGCACAAGGGTGGCGCCTACACGGGCGACATCTCGGGCGCGATGCTGGCCAAGCTCGGCTGCACGTACGTGGTCGTCGGGCACTCCGAGCGCCGGCAGTACCACCACGAGGACGACGCGCTGGTCAACGCCAAGATCAAGGCGGCGTTGGCCAACGAGCTCACCCCGATCTTCTGCATCGGCGAGGGGATGGACGTCCGCGAGGCGCGGGAGCACACGGCCCACTGCTGCTCTCAGCTCGACGCCGGGCTTGACGGGCTCAAGGCCGAGCAGGTGCGCAAGGTCGTCATCGCGTACGAGCCGGTCTGGGCGATCGGCACCGGCAAGACGGCGACGCCGGAGGACGCGCAGGAGGTCTGCGGCGCGGTCCGGGCGCGGCTGGCGGAGCGGTACGACGCCGAGACCGCCGACGTCACCCGCATTCTGTACGGCGGCTCGGTCAAGGCCAACAACGTGGCCGCCATCATGGCCATGCAGGACGTCGACGGTGCCCTGGTCGGCGGCGCGAGCATCGACGCGGACGAGTTCGTGCAGATCGTCCGGTTCCCGGAGCACATCAAGAAGTAAGGCGGTGGTGGCCGGGTCCGCGCTCCGCGAACCCGGCCGCTATTCTTGGCGAGTCGCGCCCCACGAGAGGACACACCACCACCATGCCGATCGCATTCGCCTACACGTTGATCGTGTTGCTGATCATCACGAGCGGCCTGCTGACGATGCTGATCCTGCTGCACCGCGGCAAGGGTGGCGGCCTGTCCAGCATGTTCGGCGGCGGCGTCAGCACCAACCTCGCCGGCTCGTCCGTGGCTGAGAAGAACCTCGACCGCTACACCATTCTGGTGGGGATCGTCTGGTTCGCCTGCATCGTGGGTCTGGGCCTCTGGCTCAAACTCGCCGTCGCGAGCTAGCACACATCTCGGCCAAACAGTCGTAAACTCGTGCGCGGCTCGGACTAGGTCCGGGCCGCGCACGTGCATACAGCCCGCTTCACCGCGTCGCGACGCCGCGCTTCCCCCGCGGCCGACCCCCGCACGACGACAGGAGCGACAAACCGTGCCCAGCGGCAGCGCAATCCGTGGCACCCGGGTCGGCTCCGGCCCGATTCGCCCCGCCGAGCGGTGCGAGCCCGCACCGCGACACTCGGTGACCTACTGGTGCGCCAACGACCACACCGTGGAGATCTCGCTGGCGGCCGACGTCGTCCCACCGGTCACCTGGGACTGCCCCCGCTGCGGGCAGCCGGCCGGCCTCGACGCCACCAACCCGCCCGGCAAGCCGCGCAGCGAGCCTTACAAGACCATCTGGCGTACGTGAAGGAACGGCGCAGCGACGCCGACGGCGCGGCGATCCTCGCTGAGGCGCTCGCCAACCTCCGCCAACGCCGCGGCGAGTTCTAGCCCGACCACACCAAAGGTGGGGGCGCGCCGCGGGCCCCCCCATGGTTATAAAACATGGTAATATAAGAATATCACACCACTTAAAAAAAGAAAAA